>CAIYNH010000074.1 GCA_903927495.1 uncultured beta proteobacterium | reverse complement strand
TGTGGAAGCGGCATCTTGCCGCTTTCCCCAGCGTCTGCGGCTGGAAGCCACAGCTACAAGACGCGATCAGTGCCATTCGGAATTCCTTGCGGATCAGGAAGTCTGAAGTTGCTGCAAGTCCGGGTGTTGCCGGTCAGCCCAGCCGACTCCAGGCTTTGGCACAGTTCACCCAGCGCCAGCGCACCGACGCTGCGGGCAGCAGACTTGAGCGTGTGGGCGATGCCTGCCAGAGCCTTCAGATCATCCACCACCGAGGCCGCCAGCATGTCGGCCACCTGCTTTTCGGAGTTCCGCAAAAACTTTTTCAACAAACGTTTGTGCATGGACGGGTTATCACCGATCAGATCGGTCAGAGTGTTCGGATTCCAGATCGGCTGTGTGGTGTTTAGCGCAGAGCCGTTTTCACCGGTTAGAGTCGCAGCCGTCAACTCTGAGACACCAGCAGGTGGCTGCGGATTGGCCGCAAAATCAGGCTGCGGCAGCCACTTGTTCAGCATCGGTGCCAGCTCATTTATGCGAAACGGCTTGAATAAATTAGCATTCATGCCGCGTTCGTGACAGCGCTGCGCTTCACCTTGCATGGCGTTGGCGTTGGCGGTGATGGCAATGATGGGAAGATGCGTCTTGCAGGTTCCGCCGCGCGAATCGCCTCGGTCAGGCCAAAGCCATCAAGATGAGGCATGTGGCAGCCTTCGGTTTTTACTGTCGCTGTTCGACGCGGCCCATGCCGTATTGCGGGGTGCTATGCATCGGTTATTTCAAGATTGATACGCCACCAACTTGGCCGGCGGCGTGTGAAAATGATTGCAACCTCGCAAACCTCAGCCTGAAGCCTGGCAGTTTGCGACTCCAGCAAAGCCTATCGAATGATCACTGCCACCCAAACCCATTTACCCCCTGGCTTTATTGCTTTTCACAGCAATCGTGCTGAAGACCTGGCCCAGGTGGTGATCAGCTGGATTCGACGCCACCCGCTGGAGCCACTGGAAGAAGAGATCATCCTGACGCAAAGCAATGGCATGGCCGAGTGGGTCAAGATGGAACTGGCGCGCATGGGCGGTGTCTGTGCTGCCACCCGGGTCGAACTGCCCGCCCGTTTCTTGTGGCGAACCTACCGTCAGGTGCTGGGGTATGAGGCCGTTCCCATTGAATCGGCGCTGGACAAGGTGCCCATGGTCTGGCGGCTGATGCAGTTGTTGCCGAGCTTGCTGGCAGGCGCAGACTTTGCTCCGGTGGCTGGCTTTTTGCGGGCCGATGAGCCTGATCGCGTGCTGCAACTCGCCACCAGGCTGGCCGACCTGTTTGACCAGTACCAGAACTACCGTGCTGACTGGCTCGATGCCTGGGCGCAAGGTGATGACCACCTGGTCATGGCCAATGGCAGACGGGTTGAACTGCCAGCACAGCAGCGCTGGCAGCCCCAGTTGTGGCGGGCTGTTCTGGCCACGCTGAGTGAACAGCAGCAGCAAACCATCCGACCCAGCCTGCACCAGCGGATACTGGCCCGATTGGCCTCTCCTGAGCCGCCACACAGCCCGGTGGCGCGGCGCGTGGTGGTGTTTGGCATGAGCCAGATCCCGTGGACAACGCTGCAAATGCTGGCCGCCCTGTCCGCCCACAGTCAGGTGTTGCTGGCGGTGCCCAACCCATGCCGGTTTTATTGGGGTGACATCATGGATGGTCGCGAGCTGTTGCAGTCCCTGCGCAAGCGCCAGCCGTTTCGCAAAGGGCTGGATTTGGCTGGGATCTCGATGCACGACATGCACCAGCATGCCCATCCGCTGCTGGCCGCCTGGGGTCGGCAAGGGCGCGACTTTATCCGCCAACTTGATGCGTTTGACGATGCGGCGCAGACCCAGCACAGGTTTGAGTTGCCGCGCATTGATCTGTTCGACGATAGCCCTGAGGTGGCAAGCACACCCTTGCTGACGCAAGTACAAAACCGCATCCGCGATCTGACACCGCTGCAAGAACACGAGCATCGCACAGTTGCCACAGACGATCACTCGATCGTTTTTCATTGCGCGCACAGTCCGGTGCGTGAGCTTGAAGTCTTGCACGATCAACTGCTGCATTTGCTGGCTCAGGCCACCGAAACTGACCCGCTACACCCGCGTGACGTGGTGGTGATGGTGCCCAATATTGAGCAAATGGCACCGGCCATTCAGGCGGTGTTTGGTCAGTACCAACGGCACGATGCCCGCTTCATCCCGTTTGACATTGCCGACATGAGCGCCAAAGCCAGCAGCGCACTCATAGGTGCCGTGGATTGGTTGCTGCGCTTGCCCCAACAACGCTGTCTGATGAGCGAACTCGTGGGCTTGCTGGAAGTCAGTGCCATCGCTGGACGTTTTGGCATTGAGCAGGCATCCTTGCCCCGCTTGACGCAGTGGATGACTGGGGCCGGTATTCGCTGGGGACTGAACGAGCGCCATCGGGCCGATCTGGGACTGGTTGCCTGTGGCACGCAAAACAGCGCCTGGTTTGGTTTGCGCCGGATGCTCTTGGGTTATGCCAGCGGTGTGATGGCAGTCACCGAAGCGCTGCCAGAGTTGACCGAGATTGAACCCTACGCCGAGGTGGCTGGGCTGGAAGCTGAACTTGCCGGTAGCCTGGCGCACCTGCTGCAGGCGCTGCTGGACTGGTCGGCGCTGGTGAGTGAGCCTGCTGCGCCCGAGGTATGGGTCAGGCGCTGCCGCAACTTGCTAAATACCCTGGTTAAAGCCGAGGCCGATATTGACCGGCAAGCCTTGCGGGCTTTGGAAGACGGCCTGCAGACCTGGCAGCGGGCTTGTGAGCAGGCCGATTTTGTGGCCGAGCTACCCCTGCTGGTGGCTCGCAGCGCCTGGATGCAAACTTTGGCCTTGCCCAGCCTGAATCAGCGTTTCAGGGCTGGCGGGGTCACTTTTTGCACCTTGATGCCGATGCGTGCCATTCCGTTTGAAGTGGTCTGCTTGTTGGGCATGAACGACGGCGACTATCCCAGGCAAAGTATGCGCAGTGATTTTGATCTGATGGGTTTGCCCGGAGTCGCCCGCCCCGGAGACCGCTCGCGCCGCGACGACGATCGGCAGTTGCTGCTTGAAGCCCTGCTCTCGGCCCGGCGTGTTTTTTATGTGAGCTGGTGCGCCCGCAGCGTGCGCGACAACAGTGAGCAGCCGCCTTCGGTACTGGTGTCGCAACTGCGTGACTACCTGGCCGCCGGCTGGAATCAGCACAGCGTTGACCAGCGCACCACTCAGCACCCCTTGCAGCCGTTTAGCCGACGCTATTTTGAAGCCGACAGTGCCCTGCTTACCTATGCCAGGGAGTGGCGTGCGGCCCATGAAACAGCCGCTACAGACCCGGATGCTGACGACGCTAGCGTGCCCCTAAGCGCTTTTGTGCCCAACCCGGATCTGCCCCTGACATTGGGCCAACTCGGCAACTTTCTGCGTAAGCCGGTAAAAGCTTTTTTCAAACAGCGCCTGCTGGTGGTGTTTGATGAAAGTGAGCTCGAGCAGGTCGATGAGGAATGTTTTGAGGTGGATGCCTTGCAGGAGTACACCCTGATTGATGAATTGCTGGCCGGGGCTACGGCCAACGAGGCAGCTGATCCCGCCTGCATCGGCCGTTCTCTGGCGCAAGTGCGCAGGGCTGGAAAGTTGCCGCTGAAGGGTTTGGGTGACCTGCAGCAGCAAGCTTTGCAAACCAGCTTGAGCACCCTGCTGCTGGCCTGGCAAGAGGCGCAGGCGCGTTTTCCCAAGCCCGCGCCGCGACAGTCGGTGCGCATCGCGCAGGGCGATGTGATTCTGCAAGACTGGCTGGATCAATTGCGCGGCTCTGCTGACCCTGGCCAAACCGATGCGCCAACGCAGTTGGCCTGGCTCGAGCTGCAACCTGGCAAACTCCTGAAAACCGGCAAAAAGCCGTTAGCCCGTGCCGACATGCTGCTGGCCCCATGGCTTCGCAGCCTGGCCATGGCTGCCGCTGGTGTGCTGGCCCAAGGTGTGGTGGTTGCTCGCGATGGGGTGCTGAACATCACGCCGATGCCGCAAGCGCTGGCGCAATCCACCTTGCTGATGCTGCTCGGTGTCTGGCACCAAGGCATGAATGCGCCGCTGCCGCTGCCACCCAAAACGGCCTTGGCCTGGCTGGCTAGCAAAGACCGGGATGCCACGTCCGACTACGAAGGTGGGTTTAAAAAACGAGGTGATATCGAGGAACCCTGCATGGCGCGTATTTACCCAGACTATGCAGCACTCACGGCAGACGGGCAATTTGAGCATCTGGCCCGGTTGGTCTATCAACCCCTGCTGGACTGGGCCAGCCGGCATGTCACGGCGAGCTTTCATGCTGGCGTGGCTAGCGTGCCGGAGTTGGCATCATGAGCACTGCTGCCGGCAAACAGGCACCTGCTGCAGCGCAAGATGCTCGTCCACTTACACCACCAAGCCAGGAGTTGGAGGCCACCAGTTTTGACCTCTGGGGCAGTCGCCTGATTGAGGCCAGTGCCGGCACCGGCAAGACCTGGACCATCGCGGCGCTGTACTTGCGGTTGGTGCTGGGGCACGGCGGGGGGCATGGCTTTGAGCGTCCTTTGCGCCCCGCTGAGATTTTGGTGATGACCTTTACCCGCGCTGCAACGCGCGAACTTTGCTCTCGAATACGTGAGCGCCTTATGCAAGCTGCACAAGTGTTCAGAGGCGAAATTGCTGTTGATCGAGAGGATCTATTTCTGAGCAGTTTGATAAGCGCGTATGACTCCGATGCAGAGCGCACCGGCGCAGCCTGGGCGTTGGCCAATGCCGCCCAGAGCATGGACGATGCGGCTATTCACACCATCGATGCCTGGTGCCAGCGCATGCTTAAAGAACACGCGTTTGACAGCGGCAACCTGTTTGACGAAGTTCTAGTCGCTGATGAAGAAACCATGCGGACCGAAGCCGCGCAAGATTATTGGCGCCAGGAATGCTACCTGCTGGATGCACCGGCGCTGACGCAAGTTCTGTTGGTTTGGGGTGGGGTGCAAGAGCTGGTTCAAGACATGCGTGACCTGCAGGATCAGGTGTTCTCGCAAGCAGCAGGACTTGGCTCGCTGGGAGATGCCTTGCACTTTGCATTGAAGCAGCGCAAAACCCAGCTGGATCAGATCAAAGACGGCTGGGCGGTGCGCGCGCAGGACATGCTGGACTGGCTGGAGGAGCAAACCGCCAACAAAAACAACGGCTGGGATGGCCGTGTGCTCAAGCCCAGCTACTACCGTACCTGGCTGAGCACGCTCAAAGACTGGGCCAACGGGGAGACTGAGGATGACAAGCCGGACCTAAAGAAAGGCTGGGAGCGCTTTACCCCAACAGGGATGCAGGAGGCACGCAAGGCCGATGCGCCGACGCTGGCACTGCCACACCAGTTTCATGAATTTGCCGAACTCGAAAATGCCATTGACCGTGTTCCCCAAGTAGCCCCTGTGCTGCGCGCACATGCGGTCACCAGGGTCGCCAAACGGCTTTTGCAACTCAAGCGCCAGGCGGCAAGTTTTGGCTTCTCTGACATGCTCAACCGACTCAACGCAGCCCTGCAAAGCGATAAGGGTCCGGCCCTGCGGGAGCGCATTCTGGCGCAGTATCCGGTGATGCTGGTCGATGAGTTTCAGGATACTTCACCGCTGCAATACCAAATTTTCAACCAGATTTACGCTACTGCGGCGAATGATCCGCACAGCGCCTTGCTGCTGATTGGCGACCCAAAACAGTCCATTTACGGTTTTCGCGGGGCCGATATTTACAGTTACATGCAGGCACGTCAGGCCACCAGCGGCCGACATTACATGCTCAAGACCAATTTCCGATCCACCCAGGAGTTAGTGAGCGTAGTCAACCGCTGCTTTGGTTTTGCAGAAAAAACCCGTTCACAGGCGGCTTTTATGTACCGCCATGAGGCGGATAACCCCTTGCCGTTCGAGTCGGTAGCGGTGCAGGGGCGCAGCGAGGAATTGGTCAACTCGCAAGGGTGCTTGCCGGCCATGACGCTGCTGCATGAACTCGAGGCACATACCGCGAAAGACACCCGCCGGAGCTTTGCCGCACACTGCGCCGAGCAAATTGTGGTCTGGCTGGGTGATGCCAAAGCTGGCTTTGTTCAATTCAACTCAGCGGACCCGTCCGTACCAACCTTCAGACCGCTGCGACCGGCCGATATTGCGGTGCTGGTGCGCACCGGCAAGGAAGCGGCTGCGGTGCGCCGTGCGTTGGCCCGCCGCTCGGTGGCATCGGTCTATCTGTCCGACAAAGAGTCGGTGTTTGAAGGTCAGGAGGCGCGCGATGTGCTGCACTGGCTGCGCGCCATCGCCATGCCACAAGACGTGCGCCTGGTACGCGCCGCGCTTGCCAGCGCCACCATCGGGCTGAGTCTGGACGAAATGGGCCGGCTGGCGAGCCAGGACGAGGCCTTTGACGCACGCAGCGAACAACTGCGCAAACTGCGGCAGGTCTGGCAAAGCCAGGGCGTGCTGGCGATGTTGCGCCAAAGTTTGCATCAATTGGGTTTGGCCGCGCGCTGGCTGCAAGAGCCCCAGGGCGAGCGCAAACTCACCAACTTTATGCACCTGGCTGAATTGCTGCAGAGTGCCAGCAGCCAAATTGACGGAGAGCAGGCCCTGATTCGCTGGCTGATGGTTGAAATTGACCAGCAGCAGGCCCACAACGATGAGCAAATCGTGCGCTTGGAAAGCGATGCCGATCTGGTCCAGGTCATCACCATCCACAAAAGTAAGGGCCTCGAATACCCGCTGGTGTGCCTACCCTACGCGACCAGTTTCAGAGCCAAGGAAAAGAGCAATAGCGCTTACATCCGTGTCGCCAATGCCGAGGGTCAGAGCGAGCTACTGTTGCAGTATTCAGAGGCGGAGTTGGCCCTGGCTGATCAGGACCGGCTGCGCGAAGACCTGCGCCTGCTGTATGTGGCGCTGACCCGCGCCCGCCATGCGCTGTGGCTGGGGTTTGCCAACGTCAAAGTCGGCAACAGCGACAAAAGTGTGACGCACTGCAGCGCCGCAGGCTATTTGCTGGGGGGCCCAGACCCCCTTGATGCCGCTGGCTGGGAGGATTGCCTGCAGCAGTTGGCTGCCCCCTGTGCTTCAATGCTGCTACGGGCCGCCCAGCAAGACACCGCCTGCACGACGCTGACACGTACCGAGAACATTGCTGCCTTGCAAGAGCGGCCGCATTACCAGGCCACGTTTGAGCGGCATTGGGCAATTGGCAGCTTTTCCAGATTGGCCAGGGACTTGAGTCCGACAGCGCCAGCCCGCGAACTGTCGCCACTGCAAAGGCCAAGATCCGCGGATGATGAAACGGATCAGGCGAGCCGTGCACCTGCCCATGAGGTCAATCCACAATCGACCGAAGTTGACCCAGCACCGTGGCACAAGTTCACCCGGGGTGCTGAAGCGGGCAACTTTTTGCACGAGCAACTGGAATGGCTCAGCACGGAGAAATTCGCAATCGCTGGCAATCAGGCGCTGGCTGAGCGCTTGCAACGGCGCTGCGAACGGGCCGGCCGCAGCGCCCAAGCCGAGGTGGTCTTGTCCTGGCTCAGCGCGATTGTGCAAACCCGGCTCCCAGGCCCTGATGCAGCACTGTTTGAACTCAATCACGCCTTGCCCGAGATGGAATTCTGGTTGCCTGCACAGCACCTGCAAACCCCGGCCATAGATGCACTTTGTCGCCAGCATCTGCTGCCTGGGCTGGAGCGCCCCAGTCTGTCAGGGCGTGAGTTGCACGGCATGCTGATGGGTTTTGCCGATCTGGTGTTTGAACATCAGGGCAAATTCTGGGTGCTTGACTACAAGTCCAGCCATCTTGGCGATCAGGATGCCGACTATGACCAGAATCGGCTGGCCCTCGCCATGGCTGCCCACCGTTACGACGTGCAGGCGGCTATCTACCTGCTGGCGCTGCACCGACTCCTGAAACTGCGCCTGGGCGACCGTTACCAACCGGAGCAGCACCTGGGTGGCGCGGTTTACCTATTTTTGCGTGGCATCAAAGGACCGCAACAAGGGGTCTGCCTGCTGCCAGCCTGCATTCCCCTGCTGGAAGCGCTTGATGCCATGCTGCCTCAGGCCACTGTGCCGCTGTGAACTTGTAAAGCTGCAACCTGAGCTCGGGGCTGTGCCTGATTCCATTTCCATTTCAATCCGACACTTTGTTGCTTCGCCTTGCCGTGCGTCAGCACGGACTGCGGCTTCGCGCCTAGTGTCGTATCGATCTGGAAACGGAATGAGTAGATGCAGGTTTTGAGTCGTACCTATCCCTGAGCTTGGCCAGTTACTGTTCAACCCGGGCACTGATCGGGTTTTTTGTACTCATGCTGAGGTTTCGCGCAGACTGCTAAAGATTCGGAACTGATGCAAGCGGCTCAATTTTGGAAGGTGCCTTATTGATGTTTTGCAGCGTTTGAACAAAATCACGGGCTTGTTGTCGCTGCTTTTTGGTAAACGTCTTGCCTGCCTCACCCGTCAGCAGCACCTCCAGGAGTCCGGTCAAATGAAGCTGGAACTTCTCGTAGTGGGGATGCGTGGCCATCAGTGAGCCAACGATTGCCATCAAACCGGCTTGGGTAGCAATCAGAGTATCGAGTTCAGCTTGTAATTCTTCGTTTTTCATGAAATTTGTGGGTGTTGATTATTTGTCATCAGGAGTGGTGCGTGCGTGACGCAGGGCGGCCGAACTCTTGACGAGCTTTGCGCAGGGTTCAGATCAGTGGGAGTGCACTTTCATCATCAAGACCTTTTGGCAAGTCCCAGATAAAGTTATCAGTAGCATAACCAACCAGCAGTTCACCTAGTTCGCTCAAGTTAAAAGTCGACTCGGGAGTTTTGTTTTGCTCATGCTGCGATGCTAGCCGCTTTGAGCGTCAGGCTCACATGAAAAAAGGTGCTCAATGGCACCCTTTTCAGATATACCGTATCAATCCGCTTACGCAGACAGCGTCGGGTAGTCCGAATACCCTTTTTCACCCGGTGTGTAGAACGTGCCCATATCGGGTGCACTCAGTGCAGCGCCTGATTTCATGCGCGCAACCAAATCGGGATTCGAGATGAAGGGCCGACCAAAAGCAATCAGGTCTGCCTCTTTTGCTTGCAAAGCCTGCTCAGCGCTTTGGGCATCGAAGCCACCAACGGCAATAAAAGTTTGAGCAAAGGCGGCCCGAAGCTTTGCTTTGAATTCAGCCGGTACCGGCGGTGCACCCATCGCCGAATGGTCAACCAAGTGAAGGTAAACCAGCCCCATATCAGACACCTTTTTGGTCAATGCCAAAAATTGCGCTTCTACGCCGTCAAAAGCGCCGGTTCCGTTGAAGACACCGTGCGGGGAAATCCGAATCCCGACCTTGTCGGCACCAATGGCGGTCACACAAGCCTGGGCAACTTCAATGGCAAAGCGATTTCGTGCATCGACACTTCCGCCGTAGCCATCGCTGCGTTTGTTGACATTGGCGTTGAGAAACTGCTCTATCAGGTAGCCATTGGCAGCGTGGAGTTCAATGCCGTCAAAACCTGCCTCGATGGCCAGTTTGGCGGCACTGGCAAATTCGGCAACGCTTTGGGCAATGTCAGCCTCAGTCATCACCACCGGGGCAGTATGCGACTGCATGCCACCTTTGTCGGTCCACATCTCGCCAGGGCAGACCTCTGCGCTTGGAGCAAAGACGTGTGCCCCGGCGGGAAGATTGTCCTGATGGGAAACCCGTCCTGTGTGCATGAGTTGAACAAAGATTTTCCCGCCAGCTTGGTGGGTCGCGTTTGTGACCAAACGCCAGCCTTGCACCTGTTCTTCGTTATAGAGGCCAGGAATCCTGGCATAACCCACGCCATTGGGCGAAGGCGACGTGCCCTCAGTCACAATCAAACCGGCGCTAGCCCTTTGCTCGTAATATTTGGCAACCAGCGCATCGGGGGTGCTGTTTTGCGAACAACGACTGCGTGTCATGGGTGCCATGACGCTGCGGTTGGCAAGGCGAATGCGCCCCAAGTCAAAAGATTCAAAAAGCATCACTGATCCTCGGAAGTTTGTTGGTTAAGTGCTGGTCGGCATTCTTTCAAATGCCTAACAACGTCGTACTATCTGAGGGTATAGCTGGCCTTTTCAAGCCTCGACTAAGGTGGCTGCATGATCAGACTTGCGAGCCCCAGGGCCTAAAGTCAGATATAGTGAATTTCAATTGCATGTTACGGTGTGATGCCAGATAAGCCAGTTTGTAGTCGCACCTACAGGAGCTGAAATGGGTCTTATTGGCAATATTCTGTGGTTCATTTTTGGTGGCTGCCTGATGGGACTTGGGTGGTGGCTTGCCGGGTTGCTGGCGGCTATCACCATCGTTGGTATCCCCTGGGCAAAAGCCTGCT
Source organism: uncultured beta proteobacterium (assembly GCA_903927495.1). Lineage (GTDB taxonomy): Bacteria > Pseudomonadota > Gammaproteobacteria > Burkholderiales > Burkholderiaceae_C > Rhodoferax. The sequence goes on along the minus strand of CAIYNH010000074.1, from coordinate 6,187 downwards.
TTGTTCTGGGTCAGTTTGCGTTTTTTCCCTTCGGCAAAGAGGCAGTTAGCCGCAAGGATTTGACCAAAAAGGACGACATCGGAACCGGTCTGCTGGGCTTGATTGGCAACATCATCTGGTTCATCTTTGCCGGCATCTGGCTGTCCATTGGACATTTGGGCTCGGCTCTGGTGTGCTTCCTCACCATCATTGGTATTCCGTTTGGCATACAGCACATGAAACTCGCCCTGATTGCGCTGGCTCCGATTGGCAAAACCATTGTTGACAAATAAATTACCGCAGAAGCCGAACGTTAGTGAGAAGGTCGGAGTCAACTGAGGATATGCATCCTATGCGCAACACATCTGACTATGACTGGCGCACCATTGCCGCGTTGAACCTGGTTTCCGCCATGGCGCAAGTCGGACAGTTCGGCATTGCGTTTGTGGTGCTTCCGGTGTGGCTCGCACAACAGGGACTCGATGCAACGCAATTGGGAATGTTTGCGGCCTCGCTCTGGCTGGGTCAATTGCCTGGCCTGGGTCTCGCGCCCTGGCTATGCCAGCGTTTGGGGCACCGCTGGGTCATCGTCTGCGGCCTACTTTGCACCCTCACGGCACTTGCATGGATTGCCTTGGCTGGCTGGCCCTTTTGGATGATGGGTGGTTCGCTGGCCGGATTTGGACTTGGCTTGCGCTGGATTGGATTGGAGCCTTGGCTGTACCGCATCGCCCCGGTCCATGCGCGAGGCCGGTTGGTGGGATTCCACGAAACGCTGATCGCGCTGGCCCCGGTCGTGGCACCTTTGCTTGCAGGCTTCTTCGGGCTCCAGGGCGCTGCGGTATTCTGGATTGGTGCCGTGTTCACCTTGGGGGCGTTGCTGCCCTTGGCGTATGCCCGCGTGGCCGCTGACGATGTCGCAGCTCAGCCAATCCAGCGCGTTCATGTGAGTCCCATGAGGTCGCTGAATGAGCGGATTTTCAAGCTAGGCGTGGTGATAGCCTTGCTCGGCGGGATGATAGAGGCGGCCGTGTCGGGTCTATTTGCATTGTTTGCCCAAGACCGAGGGGTATCTATCAGCCAGACTGCTGATTTGCTCGCCATGTTTGGTTTGGGCGGCTTACTTTTGCAGTACGCTGTCGGTTGGCTCGCGGACCACCGTGGTGTGGGCATTGCGGCCCTGTTCTGCGCAGTTGGCACTGCATTGGTGAGCGTTGTACTCACACTTCCGCTGGATTACGCACTTTTGATGGCGGCGGTTTTCATGCTGGGTGGCTACATCACAGCGTTCCTTACGCTTGCCCTGATTGCGAGTACTACAACAAATTCTGGCAACATGGCCAGCAACGTCAGCATGATTTCCATGCTTTACACGGTCAGCGCTGTTGCCGGACCACTGATTGCTGGTGGCGCCATAAAAGCAACCCACGGAGATGCACTGATGTGGTTAACTGCCGCAGCCGCCGTGGCGATGGCGTGCGCGGTGGCAATGGTCGGCCCTTCAAGGAGGTGATCAATTTAAAGACCCATGGCTAAAGTACAGATTGCGAAAGTGCCTGCCTGATCTTTCGTTTCACTAAAAAATTGAGCATCCGTTTATTTGAAGGTCGCTTCGGTTTCAAACGAAAATCGTGAGAAATGCAAAATTTTGCGGCTAGTGTCACTGACCTGCACCAGATACCACTGGCAGCTCTTGATAACATCCCAACTCAACCCACAGTCAGCGCCCAACAGCGCATGAATGCTACTATTTTTACAGCGTCCAACACAAGTCAGGAAACCGCCAGCGGCCTAATTGATGACTCCGATCGGTCCGTGCCGACGAGTTGTCACGATGCCGCCTCAAGCATACTGGCCATCCTGCACGGCTGGGCCGAACTGGGCTGGCTGCGTCGGCTCGACAGCGCGTTGGCGGCGATGCTGCTTGAGCTTGACCCAGCCGCCACGCCAGCCCTATTGGTCAGTGCGGCAATGCTGGCGCAGATGGAAGGACGCGGTCACACCTGCTTGCCCTTGGCGATGCTGGTCGCCCAGGCACAGGAGGTATTGGACTGGCCAGCGGCAGCAGAGCAAGAATTGAGTGAATTGTGGCAAACGTTGCCTCCGCATTTGCCCGATTGGACAGCGGCTTTGCGTGCCAGCCCGCTGCTTCGCTCGGGTATTCCAAGCCCGGCGGGAGCTGCTGGCAGTGCGGACTTATTCCAGACAGACCGAGGGCAACCGCTGGTGCTGGGCGGAACACTGAAGCAGCCGTTACTATATTTGCGGCGTTACTGGCTGCATGAGTGCGCTGTTGCCGATCACATCTTGAGGCGTACCGCCAACCGCCAAGTCGTTGTGCAGGCGCAAGCCCGGCACTGGCTGGACCGTTTATTCGAAACAGCGGAAGTTGACGCGACCCACCCACCCGAAGTGGACTGGCAAAAGTTGGCCTGTGCAGTGGCCTTGCGGGCCAGTTTGACGGTGATCACCGGCGGCCCCGGCACCGGCAAAACCTACGCCGCAGCCCGCCTGCTTGCTTTGCTGTTTGCCACACACCACGAGCCTCAGCGCCTGCGCGTGGCGCTGGCCGCTCCCACAGGCAAAGCCGCCGCCAGGCTGCGCCAGTCGATCGATCAGTCTTTGCAAGAATTAAACCAGCGCTTGGGCGAGGCGCTGGATCTGGCGGCTTTTACCCAACGCATTGGCGCAGCCCGAACCCTGCACGCCTTGCTGGGCGCGCGGCCTGACACGCGCGAATTTCGTTTCAATGCCGCCCAGCCGCTGGATGTGGATATTTTGATAGTCGATGAAGCCTCCATGATCCACCTGGAGATGATGTCGGCCTTGCTGCAAGCGCTGCCGGTCGGTGCCAAACTGATTTTGCTGGGTGACAAAGACCAACTGGCATCGGTCGAGGCCGGTGCTGTGCTGGGCGACCTGTGCCGCCACGCCGCCGCCGGCAGTTACGACCAGGACACGCTGCGCTATGCCCAAGTGGTGGCCGGGCAACACCTGCCGGCCGAGTATCTGACAACCAGCGCGCAGAGTTCGGTGCTGGCGCAACAAACCGTCATGTTGCGTAAAAGCCGTCGCTTTGGTGGACGCATCGGCCAATTGGCCATGGCCGTGAATGCCGGCGATGGTGAACTGGCCCAGCGACTGATTACCCACGATACCAGCGCCGTGCTGCATGCCAGCGTGTTGCCCAGCGTAACCACCGTGCTGGACTTGGCCGTGCACGGCCGACCCGCTGCACCCGCCTGTTACGCCGATTACCTGCGGCTCATCAACTCTGGAGGGGCATCGGCCCACATCGATGCCAGCAGCCATGCGGCCTGGGTCACCAGCGTACTGCTGGCTTTTGATCGTTTTCGCATCTTGTGCGCAGTGCATGAAGGCGACTGGGGCACCCGCAACCTGAACCATGCGGTCGGTCAGGCTTTGGCGGCGGCGGGCTTGCTCAAGCCAAAAGGGGAATGGTTTGTAGGGCGCCCCGTCATGGTCACCCGCAATGAGGCCGAGTTGGGTGTGTTCAATGGTGATGTCGGCGTAGCGCTGCCGGGACAACACATCGCGGGCAACTTGCGCGTTTACTTTTTGGATGGCGACAAGCTGCGCTCGGTCAGTTGCAGCCGCTTGGCCCACGTCGAAACTGCTTTTGCCATGACCGTGCACAAGAGCCAGGGTTCCGAGTTTGAACACACCGCCCTGGTGCTGCCCAAAGGCGGCTCCAAAGTGCTGACCCGCGAGCTGGTTTATACCGGCATCACCCGCGCCCGCCATAACTTCACTTTGATTGAAGGACAGGCCGGGCTGCTGCGTGAAGCGATCCGCCAACCCTCGCGGCGGGCCAGTGGCTTGAGCATGCAACTCGATGGCAGAGCACCCGAGTGAGCCTCTCGCTCACCCAAGGTACAGGACATTTATTGGTTTTGAGCTTGTTGCACTAGCGTAAGCAGCTACTAAATTCATAGTGAGAATATCTTTCCCGGATTCATGATGTTGTCCGGATCAAGGGCCTGCTTGATGGCTCGCATCATGGCCACCGCCCCGGCACCGGTTTCTGCCACAAGAAAATCCATCTTGTGCAGACCAATGCCGTGCTCCCCGGTGCAGGTGCCGCCCAGCTTGAGTGCCCGGTGCACCAGTTGCTGGTTGAGTTGTTCTGCCAACTCGCGCTCGGCGGGTTGCTCAGGGTCGATCAGGTAACCCATGTGAAAGTTGCCATCCCCAACGTGGCCGACCATAAAGTATGGCAGGCCACTGTGCTGTGCCTCCAGCACCGAGTCCAGCAGCGCGTCTGCCAGGCCGGAAATAGGAACACAGGTATCGGTGGTGATGGCCTTGCAACCTGGGCGCGACTGCACGCCGGCAAAATAGGCGTTGTGCCGCGCAGTCCACAGCCGGGTCCGCTCCTCGGGCGTGTTGGCCCACTCAAAAGCCTGTCCGCCCTGATCGGCAGCAATCTCTTGCACGGTCTGCACCTGCTCCTGGACGCTGGCCGGTGAGCCGTGAAACTCCATCAGCAGCATCACTCCTTCGCGCAGCGCCAGTTTGGAATGGGCGTTGACGATGCGTACGGTATTCGCGTCAAGCAACTCGCAGCGGGCAATCGGCACCCCCAACTGAATGATCAGGATGGTGGTGTTGACGGCATCGGCCAGCGACTCAAATGAGCAAGTCGCCGCCATCACAGCCTCCGGCAGCGGATAAAGCTTGACTGTGATCTCGGTGATCACGCCCAGCGTGCCTTCGCTGCCCACCAGCAGGCGCGTCAGGTCGTAGCCGGCACTGGACTTTTTGGCACGGGTGCCAGTGCGAATGACCTCGCCCTGGGCCGTCACCACTTCCAGCGCCAGCACGTTTTCACGCATGGTGCCGTAGCGAACGGCATTGGTGCCGCTGGCACGCGTAGCCGTCATCCCGCCCAAAGTGGCATCGGCACCGGGATCAATCGGGAAAAACAGGCCGGTGGACTTGACCGCGTCGTTGAGTTGCTTGCGCGTGACGCCCGGCTGCACCGTGACGGTAAGGTCTTCGGCGTTGATGCTTAGCACCTGATTCATGCGACTCAGGTCCAGACTCAGGCCGCCCTGCACCGCCAGCAAATGCCCCTCCAGCGACGAACCTATGCCAAAGGGAATCACCGGCACCTTGAATTGTGCTGCCAGCTTGACGGCATCCACCACATCCCGCGTGCTGTGTGCAAAAACCACAGCATCGGGGGGCGGGACGCTGAAAGACGATTCATCGCGGCCGTGCTGTTCGCGCACCACCAGAGCGGCAGAAAATGCATCGACGAAGCGAGCGCTGAGGGCTTTCAGCAGCGCTGCCGGCATCTCGCGATGCAGAATGGCTGGCGCGCCGGAGGTGGTGGCAGGGGTTGGGTTCATGGTATGCGAGCTTGGGTTACGGGCAGCTGTTCTGAGCGGCCTGTATTTTGCTGCAACAATCTGACCAACTCTGGAGAATTTTTATGGGCAACCGACTGACACAAATTGCCACCCGCACGGGTGATGACGGCAGCACCGGCCTGGGTGACAACACCCGGGTGTCAAAAAATAGTCTGCGCGTTCGCGCCATGGGCGATGTGGATGAACTTAACTCCAACCTTGGCGTGTTGCTGTGCGAGGCCATGCCCGAGCCGGTGCGGATGTTGCTGGTCGAGATTCAGCACCAGCTTTTTAATTTGGGCGGCGAGCTCTCCATCCCCGGCTTTGAGTTGCTCAAGGCCGACGCTGTGCTGGCGCTGGACAACGCGCTTGAGTCCTACAACCAAACCCTGCCACGCTTGCAAGAGTTCATCCTGCCTGCGGGTACGCGCGCGGCCTCACTGGCGCACGTTTGTCGCACCGTGGCGCGCCGGGCCGAGCGAGCCGTGGTGGCACTGGAAGTCCAGGAAGCTCTGCAAGACACGCCACGCCAATACCTCAACCGTCTGTCTGACCTGATGTTTGTGCTGGCCCGTGTGCTCAACCGCCACCGTCCGGATGGCAGCGTTGGCGATGACGTTTACTGGCACAGCGAGCGCATGGCGAAAGCCGGGAGCGACTAACTTGTGCGGTTGAAGTTGTACGTGATGAAATTCAGACTTCCTGATCCGCAAGGAATTCCGAATGGCACTGATCGCGTCTTGTAGCTGTGGCTTCCAGCCGCAGAAGCTGGGGAAAGCGGCAAGATGCCGCTTCCACAAGTGCCACGCCTGATTCCGATTTTTGTCGCATTT
>CAIYNH010000073.1 GCA_903927495.1 uncultured beta proteobacterium | reverse complement strand
TAGCGGCTTCAATGATTTTTTGGGCATTGAGACGCAAATCACCCACGACAAGATTGAGTTGTGCTACGCAAATCTGGAGCGTCATGTCAGTTAAGCTCGCGTCGCCATGCCAATTTCGGCACCGCTGAGAAGCGCCAAGACATCCATAACAATGATCATGCGCTCGCCAATATTAACCAAACCAGTGACGAAACGACTGTCAATCGCAGCTTCAAACTGAGGCGCTGGCTTGATGCTGGTCGCGTTTAGAGTCACAACATCCGACACCGCATCGACTACGGCACCAATTACTGTCCCGTGTAGATTCAAAATTATCACTACAGTGAACTCGGAGTAGCTTACCGTTCTTAGTTCCAATTTGAGTCGCAAATCAACGACCGGAACAATGACACCGCGCAAATTGATCACACCTTTGACAAATGTGGGAGCATTCACCATGCGAGTCGGCTCCTCATAGGAGCGAATTTCCTGCACTCTCAAAATATCAATGGCGTACTCCTCCTCACCCAATCGCAAGGTCAGGTACTGATTTCCATTCGTTTCAGAATGAACCATACTAGCCCCAGTTTTCAGCACCACAGCCGAATTTTGTTGCCTCATTTCCATGTGAATGACTCCTGAGTCTGTTCGTTAACAAATTCAACAGGTGATGATACAAGGCCGATCCGCTGATTCAGTCTTGTTCCGCGTCAGCAAATCAGCCTTGAACCGTCCTTTGAGTTTGCAGACCTAAACCGTCAACACTCAAGCGCAGCACTTGTCCAGATTTCAAAAAAACAGGTGGCTTTTGCCCCATGCCAACACCCGCAGGTGTGCCTGTTGAAATCACATCACCGGACTGCAAACTCATGAATTGACTCAAATAACTTATCAAAAAAGGAATCTTGAAAACCATAGTGGATGTATTGCCACTCTGATAGCGCTTGCCGTCTACCTCGAGCCAGAGCTGCAAATTCTGTGGATCTGGCACTTCGTCAGCGGTCACCAGCCACGGGCCCAAAGGGCCAAATGTGTCGCAACCTTTTCCTTTATCCCATGTGCCTCCGCGATTGAGTTGGAAATCACGCTCCGACACATCATTAATCACACAATAACCTGCCACATGAGCCATAGCGTCGGATTCGGCGATATTGCGTCCACCCTGGCCAATCACAACCCCCAACTCGACCTCCCAATCAGTCTTGAGTGCGCCAGGTGGGATTTCAATCACATCATCAGGCCCCATGATGGCGCTGGTCCATTTATTAAATACCACCGGCTCAGAAGGTAACGGAATCCCAGATTCGGTCGCGTGATCCGCGTAGTTCAGCCCAATGCATATGAATTTCCCCACCAACCCTACACAAGGACCCAGACGCAAGTCTTTCTGGGGAACACCTGAGACTAGCGGCAAAGTTGTCACATCCAGATTTCGGAGCAGGTCTAGCGAGCTTGGCAGCAAGGCCTCACCACCGACATCGGCAATCACCTCAGATAAGTTGCGTACCAAGCCATTAGGGTCAAGTAGTCCCGGCTGTTCTTGTCCAGGAAATCCGTATCGCAGTAACTTCATAGCTGATCCTTGGGTTATAGCGAATCTTCAATCATCATTTGCTGACCGGAATCTAGGGATGACCAGTCATTCAATTCTGTTGGCTTAGATGTAAGAAAAAAGCGTCCGCCGATTAAATATCCGAAGACGCTCTATTTTCTATAGCTTCTAGCGCTTATCTGACAAGCCCTAGAAGAATAATTTAATTATCAGGCGTGAGCCTTATTGTAATTCGCGACACCGTCCATGATCTCTTGCTTGGCAGCCTCTGGCCCCTCCCAACCGAGCACCTTCACCCACTTTCCTACCTCAAGATCTTTGTAGTGTTCAAAAAAATGTGCGATAGTTTTCAGACGCACCGGGCTTAAATCTTCAGGTTTTTGCCAACGGGTGTAGAGCGACAAAATCTTATCAATGGGCACGGCGAGCACTTTTCCATCCATACCGGCTTCATCTTCCATTTTCAAAATGCCAATAGCTCGACAAG
>CAIYNH010000072.1 GCA_903927495.1 uncultured beta proteobacterium | reverse complement strand
GGCCCACCGCGCGCCAGTTGGTCTCGAAATAGCGGCACCACACTGCCGCTGGAGCCTAGTACGTTGCCAAAACGGACCATGCTAAAGCAGGTCCCATGCTGCTCGGTCTGACTGGCTAAGGCCTGCAATACCAGTTCCGCCATGCGCTTGCTGGCGCCCATCAGATTGGTGGGGCGTACGGCCTTGTCTGTGGATACCAATACAAAGCGCGCCACTCTGGCCGCCTGGGCGGCCTGCGCCATGTTAAGTGTGCCAAACACATTGTTCAGTACGCCTTCAGATGGGTTGCATTCGACCATGGGCACATGCTTGTAGGCGGCTGCGTGGTACACAGTGTTGGGCTGGTAGGTGGCGCAAATCCAGTCCAATCGCCGACGATTGACCACGCTGGCTAGCAGCGGTACCAATTCCACATCAGACTCCTGGACTTGACACCAGGTTTGAAGTTCACGGTGCAGGGTGTACAAGCCAAATTCGCTGTGGTCCAGCAATAGCAGTCGCTTTGGACGCTCTTGCAAAATTTGACGACACAGCTCGCTGCCAATGCTGCCTCCGGCACCTGTCACCAGAATGGTTTGATCAAGCAGACTGCTGGTGAGTAAGTGAGTCTGTGGCTTAACTGCCTCGCGCCCGAGCAAGTCTTCAACGTCCAATTCTCGAAAATCTTGCACGGTAACCCGTCCGCTGGCGAGGTCGGACAGCCCCGGCATGGTTCTGGTGTGAACGTGCAGCGAGCGCAGGCTCTGGATGATCTCGTTGCGACGGTCACGGCTGGCACTGGGTATTGCAAGCAATATGTCGGTAATGCCAAGTCGTTTTACAACGGCCGGGACTACAGACGGTGCGAATACCGGTACACCATTGATGGTTTGCCCTATCTTGGACGGGTCTTCGTCGACAAATCCAAGGAGTTTGAGGTGAGCGCTAAAGTTCAATGCCGAAGACATTTGGACGCCAGCAGTGCCCGCGCCGAAAATCAACATCCGGCCCTCACTGGCCTGCTTGCCAATGCCAACAAACCCGAAGCGCACAACCATCCTGCTCGTACCGACCAAAAGCAAGAGGATGATGGGCTGCAAGACACCCAAGGTGAGTGGAAAAACAGGCCACTTTATCCAATAAAGTAGCACGATGCGCAGCAGTGCGTAGAGCGCAATGGCTTGCCCAGTGGCAAGCATGGAGTCTAGGCCGGAATAGCGAAAAATGGCTCGGTAAAGGCCAAATCGAACGAATATCGGCACAGCCAGTAGTGGCCCCATCAGGTAGACCAACCACTGATCGCCTTCGGGCCAGTGGAGCGTCTCAAAGCGCAAAGAGTAAGCCACCCAGGTGGCCAACAACGCCAGTATCACATCGAGGACAATCACAACGAAGCGCTTGGCCGGTCGAGGCCAACTTAGAATTTTGCTATACATTTATGCGGCGACGCTCTGGTTGCTGTTGGAATGTCGCGGCGAAGGTCGCGACATTGCGTGGGAACGAGTCTATGCCAAGTCTAAAGCTGTCTTGGTTGTGGGAAATTTTATGTGCTGCATGAATCACCAGGTCAGTTGGCGTGACAACAAGACTGGCATGTCACTACGCGGGAGAAACTGGATTAATGGGTGAAATTATTGGACTAATGGCGAAAATTGTGGAGCTCGTGAGTACGTTCGAAAAGAAGGATGCTGACACCCTCTATTTCAGTCTGGTGGAAATGCCAAACCCTCGCAACACAGCGGTTTTTTCCATCGATTACGGCAGCGTCCAAATCGCGTCATCTCATTTGTCGATGGATGAAGCTGGAATCGAAAAGGCCTGCAGAATCGTTGAGTACCACAGCGAACGCATCAAGCGTTGCTCTTACAAAAAAGTTGAATTTCAAAATCTGTCGGAATGGGCCAAGGCCAAGATTGAAGCTACCCTCTCGGGGCAATCCCGGTCAACGAGCTGAGTTTTGAGACGGCTCTTGCAGCCCCGCGGTTATGTTGAAAACGAATTTCTCAGGGCTGACTATTGAACAATCCATGACTATCACCCAAAAGATCTACGTCGCCGGCCACCAGGGCATGGTTGGCTCGGCAATTGTCCGAGCTTTGCAAGAGCAGGGGCACACCCATCTGGTGATGCGCAGCCATCGCGAACTTGATCTTTGCGATCAGGCCGCCGTCCGGGCTTTTTTTGAAGCCGAAAAGCCGGACCAAGTCTATCTGGCCGCTGCCAAGGTTGGAGGCATCCACGCCAACAATACGTATCCGGCCGAATTCATCTACCAGAACCTGATGGTGCAATCCAATGTCATCCACCAGGCCTGGTGTGCTGGCGTCAAGAGACTCCTGTTTCTAGGCTCAAGCTGCATCTACCCCAAAGCGGTCGCCCAGCCCATGAGCGAGTCCGCCTTGCTCACTGGCGTGCTGGAGCCAACCAACGAGCCTTATGCCATCGCCAAAATTGCCGGCATCAAAATGTGC
>CAIYNH010000071.1 GCA_903927495.1 uncultured beta proteobacterium | reverse complement strand
GTCATCGGCCAAACAGAACCTGTTTTAGCCCAATTTACTACGGTGTCGTAACTCGTGGTTACAAAGCCCTGTTTGAGAATACCTTCAATCATCTTGTTACTCCCAATCCAGGGCACCTTTGATCCACATGTACACAAAGCCTATAGTCAGGATCGTCACAATCTCCAAACCTACCAAGAAGCCATTAAGACCCAACTCCTTGAGAGTCACGGCCCAAGGAAACAAGAGAGCGGTTTCAAGGTCGAACAGGATAAAGAGAATGGCAATCAGGTAATACCGAACATCGAACTGCATGCGCGCGTCACCAAAGGTCTCGAAGCCGCATTCGTAAGCAGAGTTTTTTGCAGTATCGGGGCGATTCGGCCCAAGTATGTAACCAATGACCTGAGGCATGACCCCAACAGAAATACCTATCAAGATGAATAGAATTACTGGCAAATATTGATCAAGGTTCATCTTTTGATTTTGATTCAATTGAACACTCGATGCATTGATCTACATCAAATGTATTTACTTGGTGCCGTCGGCGAGACTCGAACTCGCACAGCTTTCGCCACTACCACCTCAAGATAGCGTGTCTACCAATTTCACCACGACGGCTGCTCTTTACGTCTGATTTGCACATGAAACTCAACGAGCTGGCTTTTCAAACGAGATCGCAGTTTACCCCGAAACATCCTCGTTTTCATTCAGAATGACTAGTCATTTCAAAGGCAATTATTTGGAAGGAATCTGACCTGCGCCAGAGGCAGGCAGCGCTGGCGCAACGATCACCGGAGCTGGCGCAGTAAGTGCCGCATTCTCCAAGACACTTCCGGTGCTCGTCGCTGGGCGTGCCGTACCAAAATAGGCCAACATCAAGGTGCTTGTAAAAAAGACAGTAGCCAGCACCGCTGTTGTACGTGAAAGAAAATTGGCGCTTCCACTTGCTCCAAACAGGCTGCCCGAGCCGCCACTTCCAAAGGCGGCCCCCATATCTGCACCTTTGCCATGTTGAACCAGTATTAAACCAACCATGGCGACTGCAGAAATCATTTGTACTGCCAGCAACACCGTCAATAAAACATTCATAATTTGCTCCTGAATAAATAGCTGGTAACGCCCTGACTTAAGAGGCTGCGGCTATTATTGTTAAAAAATCTTGAACCTTGAGAGCGGCCCCGCCTATCAACCCACCATCAATATCGGGCTGAGCCAGCAAATCTTTGGCATTGGCCGCATTCATGCTGCCGCCATATAACAGTTTGATCCGATCTGCATGTTCAGATGCTGCCCGCAACTGTGCCCGCAACACTGAGTGCACGTGCTGCGCCTGCTCGGACGTTGCCGAGCGACCAGTTCCGATTGCCCAGACCGGCTCATAAGCCACCACAACCTCGCTGATGCAGTGGCCGTTGGCGTGAATCACAGCAGCCAATTGGCGCTTGACCACTTCCTCGGTTTTACCCGCTTCACGCTCAGCCAGTGACTCACCCACACAGACAATCGGGGTGATGCCATTTGCCAAAGCGCGTTGGGCTTTGGTGGCCACCACAACATCGGTTTCTCCATGGTATTGACGCCGTTCAGAGTGCCCAACGATGGCATAGCGGACACCCAACTCCTTCAACATTGAACCTGCGATCTCACCGGTGTAAGCACCGATCTCATGCTGGGAAACGTCTTGCGCCCCAAGATCAATAGCAGTTCCAGATAACAGTGAATGAATTTGCGCCAGATAGAGTGAAGGGACGCAGACTGCCACCTGGCAGCCTGGCTGAAGCAACCCCGCCAGCAAACCTTTGATAAGGAGTTCATTGGCTACCAGGTTGCCATTCATTTTCCAATTGCCTGCGATCAATTTTTTCATCATGCTTATTCCCAAGTCAAAACAATTTTTCCCACATGCAGATTCGATTGCATCAACGCGTGGGCCTGCGACGCTTGCGCCGCTTCAAACACACTGTGAATTACCGGTCTAATTTTTCCAGTTTCCAAGAGAGGCCAAACCGTTTTCCAGCAAGCCTGGGCAATTGCTGCCTTAAAGGCGATGGAACGTGGCCGTAAGGTGGACCCCGTCACCGTCAGGCGTCGACGCAACACCAATCCGGCGTTTATTTCACATTGCATGCCGCCCTGCACTGCTATGATCACCAATCGGCCATCTTCACGTAGACATTGGACTTCCTTGGCAACATAGCTGCCTGCCACCATGTCCAAAATTACGTCAACACCTTGCCCCTGCGTAAGTCGCATGACCTCAGCCTCAAAGTCATGAACTTTGTAATTAATTGCAGCATCTGCACCCAGAGCAAGGCACGCAGCACATTTCTCATCAGTTCCGGCGGTTACCAGTACACGTACACCCAGGGCTTTGGCCAATTGGATGGCCGTCACTCCAATGCCACTGGAGCCCCCTTGAATCAACAAGGTCTCACCTGACTGCAAATGCACCCGATCAAACAGATTGCTCCAGACTGTGAAAAAAGTCTCCGGCAAACTGGCTGCATCAATATCACTCAGTCCCACCGGTGTCGGTAAACACTGCTCGATGGGTGCCACACAATACTGCGCATAACCGCCCCCAGCAACCAAAGCACAGACACGATCACCCAGCTTGAAACCAGCCAATTCAAGTTCTACGGGATCACCCTGCTCAATCACGCCCGCCACCTCCAAGCCTGGAATGTCGGTAACGCCTGCAGGCACAGGGTAATGCCCCATGCGTTGCAATACGTCAGGTCGGTTGATGCCACTTGCTGAGACACGAATCAGCAGTTCACCAATTCCAGGAACAGGCACAGGACGCTGCACAAGGCAGAGAACCTCGGGCCCACCAAACTTCGTAATCTCAACAACTTTCATCATCATTTCAGGCTGCAGCGCTTACTAGCAGGGCTAGGAGGTACTATATATTTCATATCAAAGAATTAACTAATCAGGCCCGATTCTCTTGAGCCGGTCGCTCCAACAGCGCCTTCATCGACAGCTTGATGCGGCCTTTTTCATCGGTTTCCATGACCTTGACCTTGACGATCTGCCCTTCTGACAGGTAGTCAGTGACTTTTTCGACACGCTCATGTGCAATCTGGCTGATGTGCAGCAAACCGTCTTTGCCTGGCAGCAGATTAATCAGTGCGCCAAAATCAAGAATCTTGACGACAGGACCTTCGTAGACCTTGCCAATTTCGACCTCGGCGGTAATTTGCTCAATGCGACGCTTGGCTTCTTCTGCCTTGGCTGGGTCGGCAGATGCAATCGTGATGGTGCCATCTTCGTCAATGTTGATTTGGGTACCGGTTTCTTCGGTCAATGCGCGAATCACAGAGCCACCCTTGCCGATCACATCACGAATCTTCTCAGGGTTAATTTTCATGGTGAACAGGCGTGGCGCAAAGTTGGACACCTCAGTTTTGGCTTCACTCATAGCCTCGGTCATCTTGCCCAGAATGTGCATGCGCGCTTCCTTGGCCTGGGCCAAAGCAACTTGCATGATTTCTTTGGTAATTCCCTGAATTTTGATGTCCATCTGCAACGCAGTGATGCCGTTGGTGGTACCTGCCACCTTGAAGTCCATATCGCCGAGATGATCTTCATCACCCAGAATATCGGTCAGCACCGCAAAGCGATTTTCTTCCTTGATCAATCCCATGGCTATGCCGGCCACATGGGCTTTCATGGGCACACCTGCGTCCATTAGCGACAGGCAACCACCGCAAACCGATGCCATCGACGAAGAGCCATTGGACTCGGTGATTTCCGACACCACACGCATGGTGTAAGGAAAGTCTTCTTTGGATGGCAAACAAGCCACCAACGCACGCTTGGCCAGGCGGCCGTGACCGATTTCGCGACGTTTTGGCGTACCCACACGGCCGGT
>CAIYNH010000070.1 GCA_903927495.1 uncultured beta proteobacterium | reverse complement strand
TGCCATCTTTATCGAGGAACTTCACAACTTCAGAGACGAGGGTACCGGAAAGACCTGGTACGAACTCACCAGTCAGGCCTTTACGGTCTTTCTACCCGTCAAAAGTGTGGGGGTGATGGGTGACGGGCGTACCTACGACTACGTGGTGGCCTTGCGTGCCGTGCAGACCAGCGACTTCATGACCGCCGACTGGGCCGAGTTGCCTTACGCCTTGCTGAAAAAAGTTTCGGGGCGAATCATAAATGAAGTGCGCGGAATCAACCGCGTCACCTACGACGTTTCGAGTAAGCCACCCGCGACGATTGAGTGGGAGTAGTTTTCCTCGCGCCTGCTTAACGTTCACCGCCTGCGTCAAGGCGGTCGATTCCATCAATGAATCAAGTGCCATTCAGGTTGCACTATCAAGTCACCATCGACTTGGTGATTTCTTAAGACACATTAAGTTAATTTGAAGACCATCTGTCTACAGTGTGGGCAGGCGTCGAACGCCGTTTTGACGATGGTATTTCATTTAAGGATCACGACATGTCGCAAACCAAAAACACCGGTGCTTCATCGCATGGAGCTGACGACCCCAACGAACCAGTACCCATGATGCAGCA
The DNA here is from genome assembly GCA_903927495.1 of uncultured beta proteobacterium. Taxonomy (GTDB): domain Bacteria; phylum Pseudomonadota; class Gammaproteobacteria; order Burkholderiales; family Burkholderiaceae_C; genus Rhodoferax. The sequence goes on along the minus strand of CAIYNH010000070.1, from coordinate 1,250 downwards.
GCTGCTAGACAACCCGTTTCTCCTGCTGTTCTTAGGCGTGATGATCCCTATGGTCGTGTACAACGTCTGGGGTGTGATTGATGTATTAACTATCCCGTTGGCTAAGTGACTCTCGCCATCAGTGATCGATATAAACCAATAGAAACTTAGGAGAAACGCATATGAGCGCAATTTTGCCGCCGGCAGAACGACTGTGGTGGAAGCATCCGCTGGATCGCGTTGAGGGCACCTGGATTGCCATCGCATTGGTCTGGTGCCTGATCATGTTTGCGATGATGGTTGGTTGGCACATTTACGGTTCACAAAACCTGTCCACCGAGACCTATAAAACAACGCCTGAACAATATGCAAAGAAAGCTCAGGCCATGGTCGACAAATACACCATACGCACTGAAACTGCAGACAACATTCCGGTTGTTGCGCCTCCCCCTGGCAGCGATGTCTATCTGACGGCTCGTTTGTGGAATTTTTGGCCCATCATTGAGTTGGAGAAAGACAAAACCTACCGTCTCCACCTGTCCTCCATGGACTACAACCACGGGTTTTCTCTGCAACCGGTGAACATCAACATCCAGATTGTTCCTGGCTATGAGCACGTTGTGAAGGTTACGCCGAATAAGTCCGGTACTTATTCAATCGTATGCAATGAGTACTGCGGAATTAACCATCACACGATGGTAAGCCGCCTGTACGTGAAATAAGGTGAAGTAGATGTCAACAACTTACCGTACTTGCCCGCGCTCCGGGCTCCAATTCGAATCACAGGCCGAAAAACTGATGATCGTTAACGCTGTGACTGCGGTCGTTGCCCTTTTGGTGGGCGGCTTGCTAGCCATTGGTGTGGTGTTAACCCGCTGGCCAACCGTTCACTGGTTGGCTGCCGATACGTTTTACATGGTCTTGACGGCCCACGGCATCGACATGCTGATCTTCTGGATCATCTTTTTTGAGATGGCCGTGCTCTACTTCTGTTCTTCGACCTTGTTAAGGTGTCGGATTGCCACTCCCAAGTTCGCTTGGGCGGCGTTTGCTCTGATGCTCATTGGCGCGGTCATGAACAATGTAGCCGTCTTCCAGGGTGGTTCCAGCGTCATGATGACCTCATACGTGCCCATGATGGCAGCGCCAACGTTCTACCTCGGACTGATCCTGTTCGCGGTTGGTGCATTGATCGGCTGCTTTGTCTTCTTTGGTACGCTGGTGGTTGCTAAGCGCGAAAAAACATACCAAGGCTCCGTGCCACTGGTAAC
>CAIYNH010000069.1 GCA_903927495.1 uncultured beta proteobacterium | reverse complement strand
TAAGTGCCTCCATCTCCACACCGGTGGGCCCGACGGTCTCTACGGTTGCTGTGCAATATATGCTGCTAGCACTTGTCGCAGAAGCATGAGACACTTCAAATTCAATAGCAACTCGAGTCAGTGCCAGGGGGTGGCACAGGGGGATCAAATCACTGGTTTTTTTGGCCGCCATGATGCCGGCAATGCGGGCAATACCGAGTACGTCACCTTTTTTGGCGGTGCCGGTTTCGATGATGACCAGCGTGCCGACTTGCATAGCAATTTGGCCACCGGCAATGCCAATGCGGTGGGTGGCAGTTTTGGCTGCAACATCGACCATATGGGCCTGGCCTTGAGCATCAAAATGGGTGAGGGTGTTCATAAAAAATCCGGCTCAGATGGACTAAAGTAAAGGAGAAGCGATGTCGGATCGATTTACCCCACCTTTACGCGTAGCTGGCATCATACGGCCATGGTTATGCCAGTTCTCTTATCCGTGCTCGATATTTAACGCCATATGAACTAAATATTTTAGGGAAAATATGCCTATAAGCCTCTCAGGTAAAGCACGTGAAGCTATGTTAATGGTAGCAATTGGTGCTTTTTTGCCTTTTGCAGCGCAGGCCCAAAGCAGCGTGACTAGCGGGCTGCCGCTGCTGGGTGACAGCAGCGACATGACCAGTAGTGCTGAGCGCCGTTTGGGTGACCGGATTGCTCGCGAGTTGTACCGTGACCCCGACTATCTCGATGACACGGTGTTAAGCGACTATGTCCAGGGAATCTGGCAGCCCCTGTTGGCTGCGGCTCGCTTGCGTGGCGATTTGACACCGGAGCTCGATGAGCGTTTTGCCTGGCAAGTGTTGCTGGGTCGGGATCGAACGGTCAACGCTTTTGCCTTGCCGGGTGGCTACCTCGGACTGCATCTGGGTTTGCTGGCAGTGGTAACGAGTCGCGATGAGTTGGCCTCGGTGTTGGGACATGAACTTAGCCACGTCACCCAGCGCCATATTTCTCGCTTGGTATCCAAATCCAGCCAGCAAGCGCCGTGGATGATTGGTGCCATGATTCTGGGGGTGTTGGCAGCCAGCAAGAATGCGGACGCTGGTAACGCCCTGCTGATGGGTGGACAAGCGTTGTCGGCTCAGAGTCAACTGAATTTTTCCCGCGACATGGAGCGTGAGGCCGACCGTGTGGGGCTGGGTGTCATGACCCAGGCCGGCTTTGATGCACAGGGCTTTGTCACCATGTTTGACAAGTTGCAGCAAGCCTCCCGGCTTAATGACAACGGTGCCTATCCTTATCTGCGCAGCCATCCGCTAACGACTGAACGTATTGCCGACATGCAGGCGCGCCTGCCGCTGGGTGGAGCGACCCTTGCGCCTGTCAGTGTGGGTTGGGTTCACGCCATGATGGCGGCGCGGGCCCGGGTGCTTTCCAATTCCTCCGCCGAGTCCTTGCGCAGCTGGTCGGTGCAGGTGAACGACGCTGCTTTCAAGTCCCAACCGCTGGCGGTGCAGGTCGGAGCCTTGTATGGCTTGGTCATGGCAGCCAGTCAACTCCGGGATGTCGGCGAAGCACGGCGCCAGTTGCGGCATTTGCTGGCGCTGGTGGTGACCGATGCGCAGGCTTCGCGACAAGTCCGCTGGCTGGAGGTGGAAGTGGCGCTGGCGGCGCACGATCTGCCACCCGCGCAGTTGCGGGCACTGGCTCAGCTTGCAGGGCTGGCACTGACTCAGTCAGCGGTGGAGTCTGCCAGCCGCACAGAGCTGGTGCTGCAAGCCCAGTTGGCAACACAGGATGACCAGCCTGCAGCGCTTGCCGCGGTGGCCCAGCGCCTGCAAACCTGGGTTGCTCTGTCTCCCAATGATGCCACGGCGTGGCAGTGGCTTGCCACTGTTTATACAGCGCAGGGCCAAAGTGTGCGGGCTTTGCGTGCCAACGCTGAAACCCAGGTGGCCCGGCTCGACTATGGCGCGGCACTGGATCGGCTCAAGGCGGCGCAGGAACTAGTGCGCCAGCTTGGTGCCGGCAACTCGTCTGCAGACCACATTGATGCGTCAATCATCGACACGCGGCGCCGTCAGGTCGAAAATCTGATGAAGGAGCAAGCGCTCGAGCGCCCTTAGTGGGCTCAGGGGGTCGGCCGAATTTTTCGCCGAAAAAAAACCGCAGCTACTTTCATAGCTGCGGTAGTTTTATTTAGCGAAACTTGCTAACTGAACACGCTTATTTGCAAGCAAGTTGCACGGTCTTGCCACTGGCTTCTGGAGAAACAACAGCTTGTTGCATGACCGGATTGCCATTGGCTGCGGCGCACGCGTAGTTAACGACATAGTCTTTGGCGCAGCCATAAGCAGGGTCACCGATGACCGTGTGATTAACCGTGTAGGCACATGCGGATTTACCGTTACAGCCGGCTGCAATATGCGCCGTCACATCAGGCTTGGCTGCTTTGCAGTTGAGACCATAGCTGGCATTCACCACCTTGATTGTGGCCGCTGCGGGAGCGGGAGCTGGTGCAGGAGCGCTGGCCGCAGCCGCGACCCCTACAGAAATCTGCTGAGTTGTAGAAGTGGCAAACAGCCTTCCCTTGCCATCGCAGCCTATGTTCAGAAGGTTCTGGCCATTCTGTTTGTCCCAGTTGGAACCATTCCACTTATACGGACTGTTGTCAGTGCCAACAACATACACATCCCCGTTCCCGCAGGCGGCGACATCCTTGCCGGCACCGGGCCGCTGCACCCAGTTATTATTCACCCACTGGTAAATTCCACCGGCAGAGTTAACAACCCAGGCATTGCCTTGCGGATCAACAGAAACGCGCACTGCCGCACCAGGCATTTGGGTCCAGTTGCTCCCCGTCCAACGATAGATCTGTTGGCCAGGATTCACGCCCCAAACGGTTCCGTTTGCGCCAACCCCGATATCCGACAAAACACCGGGACGCTGTACCCAGGTATTGTTCACCCACTGATAAATTCCGCC
>CAIYNH010000068.1 GCA_903927495.1 uncultured beta proteobacterium | reverse complement strand
TTCAGGCATGGGAATGACTTCGCATCGATGGCCAATTTTGGCTTGAATGTGGGCAATGTCGCCGATCTTGCATGCGCCATTGACGATCACAAAAATATCTGTCCCCCGGTTGACAAACATCAGATCGTCAATGATGCCGCCCGCATCATTGAGTAGTAGTCCGTAGCGCTGTTTGCCGATGGGCAGGTCGATCACGTCGACCGGAATCAGGCTCTCAAAAGCTGCAGCGGCATCTGGCCCTACCAGTCTCAGCTGGCCCATGTGGGAAACGTCAAACAGGCCGGCCGCTGAGCGCGTGTGCTTATGTTCGGCCATCAGACCTTGCGGGTATTGCACAGGCATCGAATAGCCAGCAAATGGCACCATGCGGGCACCCAGCGACACATGCAGGTCATTGAGAGGGGTTTGTAAAAGCTTGTCGGGTGTGGTTGACATCAGCGGAACTCCAGCAAAGGAAAAGGGGCCAAACAAATGCCATGTGCCAGAACTGTGTCTGATCCATGAGCTTGCCCCCTCTGTCCGCTTTACCTGAGAGATTCACCTGACGATGCAGGTTTGCTCCTTCGGTGGACCGCATCCTGTGCGGCCTCTCTCCAGTTGGGAACGTCTTTTTCAAGACGCGTGTCAGTCCTTTTGCCTGAGCGTTCATCGCCAACGTGTGCTTGGCTCCTGCGCCTTCGGCGGCACTTGCTTGAAGTGCTCTCTCCTGACCGGTTTAATTCTAGCCGCAGCTTGGCCGCGGAAATTGGCTACGCAAGCTTCATTTTTATGTGTCAATGGTCAACCACTTGGATAAAGCCGATTTCAGCGCACTCAAGGAGATTGGTTTTGTTAGAAAGTCGTCCATGCCGACTGCCAGGCAGTGCAAGCGATCCTCTTCAAAGGCATCCGCCGTCAAGGCAACAATGGGCAAATGCGGCAACTGCTGGGCAGTTTCCCATTGTCGAACCAGTGTGGTGGCGGTGTACCCGTCCATCACCGGCATTTGCAGGTCCATCAGCACGATACCGAACTGGGCACCCTGCTGGATGGCATTTACAGCCTGTTGACCATTTTCCGCCAGTGCAACGGTCAAACCCAGCTTGTCAAGCAAGGATTTAACCACCATGGCGTTGATGGGGTTGTCTTCCACCACCAGCACGCGTCCACTCAACAGCCCCGACGTTGCACCGGCGTTGCTGGCGGCACCTAGCGGGCGTGTACTGCGGCGGCTTTCCACTTGCCCGGACAAGCGCTTGACCCGCAGGCGAAACCAGAATCTGGAACCTTCACCTGGTTGGCTTTCAACGCCAACATTGCCGCCCATGGCTTCAGCCAGGTTGTGCACAATTGACAAACCTAGACCTGAACCCCCAAATTCGCGCGTGGTTGAACTGTCGGTTTGTGAAAACGACTTGAACAGCAGACAAAGCTTGTCGGCGGCAATGCCAATCCCGGTGTCTAGCACCGAAAATTCCAAGAGTGCAGAATCTGACTCACTTTCCAACTCTCGCCCTTCGATACGAACACTGCCCACCTGGGTAAACTTGATGGCGTTGCCCATCAGGTTGGACAACATTTGGCGCAGTCGATGTGCATCAGCCTGGTAGCGTTGACTCACCGGACCCTGCCATTGGTCACTGATCTGCAGATACTTGGCCTGAGCTGCGCCCGAGAACAGCATCCGGGTTTCGCGAATGATGGCATCAGCCTCAAATACAGACGCATCCAGCTGGAATTTTCCAGCTTCGATTTTTGACAGATCCAGAATATCGTTAAGCAAAGTCATCAAGGTTTGTCCGCTGGCCAAAATGGTGCGGGCGTAGTCTAGGCGTTCGTTTTCGACCAAATTGGGCATCAGCAGCAATTGCGCCAT
>CAIYNH010000067.1 GCA_903927495.1 uncultured beta proteobacterium | reverse complement strand
GCTGCTGTGTTCAAACATGCCGCCGGCATTGAGCAACCAATCCTTGGCGATTCGCCACTCGACATTGCCAAATAGGCGGGTGAATTCTGTGACAAAGGCAGAGTCGGTGTTGTAGAAACCCATTGACTGAACCCGCTCGCTGCGAAACTCGCCACCCCAGACCAGGCGCAGCGCCGCACTGCGGCGCAAGCTGTGCTGCAAGGTCAGAACCTCGCTGCCAGCTTGACCACTCGCGCTGATCGTATAAATATCGTTTACCCCATAGCCACCACCTGGGAATTTATTTTGCAAGAAAAATGGGAACTGATCCTGGTAGCTTTCCTGACTGTGCGAGAGCTGCAGTGCAATGTCTTCATCAGCATTCAAACTGCGTTTGTAGTCCAGTTGGGCGAATGATGAATCAAAACCAGTTGAACGCAGCAGGTTGCCACTTTCTCCAGCAAAACCTCTGCCTGCGTTGATGTGAATACCACCCAACCGCACTTGCAACTCATCGCCAGAGGTCGGAATCAGGTCGGCCCGAAAATTCACCCGATTCACCTGGTTTTGTCCATTCGCACCGCTAAGACCAGCATCGCCGCGCCGATCAACGTTCAAACGAAAAGTGCCTCGCTGGTCGCCCCAGCCGATACGTGCCTGCGCGTCCCGAACACCGTTTTCCCCGAACGCCAGTGCGCCCTGACCGCCCAAGGTGTCAATTGTGTGACGGGTGATGATATTGATGACCCCAAGAACTGCCCGGGCACCATAAGCGGCAGAATTGGAACCTCGCAAAATCTCGATCCGGTCAATATCCTCCAGCGCAACCGTTTGCAGACCACCTCCAATACTGCCAATAAAGTAGGGCGAATAAGCCGATCGTCCGTCAATCAGCAATTGAAGCCGGTTCGAATAGCTGTCAAAAGCACCGTGATAACTCACCAGAGGTGCCACACTCTCAAACGAATTGCTGACTTGAAAGCCAGGCACCAGTCGCAGCAAATCTGCCACATCACGGGCACCCGAGCGTCGAATCATGTCACGATCAAGCAGGGTAACGGCACCAGGGGTTTCGTCAAGACGCTGCGGCAAACGTGACACCGACAGCACAATCGGCATCTCGGTCAAGTAGTCTTTTTCAGAAATCGCTTCTGACGTTTGAGCCCAGGACAGGCCAGCATAGACCACCAGCGGCATCAAATAGATGGATCGATTCATCACGCTGCCTTAAGCAGAAGAAATTTAATAAAACCTGATTTTGCACTGACAACAGACTTTGCGCACCACACACCACCTTGAATCACAGCCGGTGTCGAATTTATTCGAGCAGAATTTAACCAACCTCAGCTAACATCCAAGGGCCTCATTCCATTTCTAAATCATTCGTGTCTAGGGCTCGAGCGGCAGACATGGCTACAGCAAGACCAGGTGCAACCACAACGACACATTTGATTTAGAAATGGAATCAGACACTGAAATCCTGACATTTCTAACCAGATTGCCAATTTAATATTCCTGCCCCAAATCCGAGATGGCTGCTTCACCGCGACTCTCAACTTAAGCTTACTTCCCCATGGCTCTTGTTCCCTACGCCCTTGCCCGCCCTTTTTTGTTCGGTTTAGATCCGGAGGCGGCCCACGAGCTGACACTGCATTCTTTGGCTCGCACCCAGGACAGTCCGCTGAAATGGGCTTACAGCAGCGCCCGGGTGGACGACCCCCTGGAACTGGCCGGACTGACATTCCCCAACCGGGTAGGCCTGGCCGCAGGACTCGACAAAAATGCCCGTTGCATTGATGGCCTGGGTGCCATGGGATTTGGTTTTGTCGAGGTGGGTACGGTCACGCCACTGGCGCAACCCGGCAACCCCAAGCCGCGCATGTTCCGACTGCCGGCAGCACGCGCGCTGATCAACCGTTTGGGATTCAACAACGACGGTTTGGCGGTTTTCATTGCCAATGTCAAGCGCTCGGCACTGTACCAGCAACGCCGCTCTGCAGCCACAGCAGAGCAGCCACCGATGCTGTTGGGTTTGAACATTGGCAAGAATGCCGCCACACCGATTGAGCGAGCCACCGACGATTACCTGACTTGTCTGGATGGTGTGTATCCGTATGCCGATTACGTCACCGTCAACATCTCTAGCCCGAACACCAAAAATTTGCGAAGTCTGCAAAATGACGAGGCGCTGGATGGCTTGCTCGGCGCAATTTCCGAGCGGCGCGAACTGCTTGCGCGCCAATACGGTAAATACACCCCGATCTTCCTGAAAATCGCTCCAGATCTGGACGAAACCCAGATTGGCGTGATTACCCAGACCCTCAAGCGTTATGGACTCAACAGCGCAGGCAAAGTCAATAACGCCTGGGGGGTGGTGGCCACCAACACCACGCTCAGCCGCGACGCGGTACAGGGACTGGCGCATGCCCAGGAAGCG
>CAIYNH010000066.1 GCA_903927495.1 uncultured beta proteobacterium | reverse complement strand
CCCGACACCGGGTATGACGCGGTCAATGACGAGCCCATTGCCAGTAAGTTGGCAGCCTTCCTGAATACCCTGCAAAGTGAAGGAATGCTACCCAAAACCATCCTCTACTCGCTCAACCCAAATGATCTGGAAGTGCTTGGCACCCTCATTGGATGTTTTCAGGATGGCTCGATTCCCGGTAAGATCCAATTAGGTTCGGCCTGGTGGTTCAACGATCACACTGAGGGGATGCGCCGTCAGATGGTCAGCCTTGCCAACCTTGGTTTGCTTTCACGTTTTGTCGGTATGCTGACCGATTCGCGCAGCTTTTTGTCCTTTCCACGGCACGAGTATTTCCGCCGGGTGCTGTGTGCATTGGTTGGCGGCTGGATGGAGGCAGGTGAAATCCCCACTGACTTTGAGACCTTTGGTGCCATGGTGCGTGACATCAGCTACAGAAATGCAAAAAACTATTTCGCCATTCCTGGTGTGATCGACTAATAACTAGGCAGCCACCATGCAACTGTGTGAAAAGAATCTGAATCTATTACCCGCCAGCGTGTGGAGGCCCACTTACAACCGCAGCAAGGTGGTTGGCTCCATCGTTCATCTTGGTGTAGGTGCTTTTCACCGCGCCCACCACGCGGTAATGACCGACGCGGTGCTGACCAGCGGTGACCTGGCATGGGGCATTGTTGGCGCAGGGTTGATGACATCCGGCACCAAGGACGCTTTAGCGCCGCAGGACGGATTGTACAGCTTGGTGGAACGTTCGGCTGAGACTGAACAACTGCGTGTCGTCGGATCAATCCTTGAACTGCTGGGCGGTGCAGATGATCTGCGCCATGTACTGGAGCGACTATGCGCCCCCAGCACCAGAATCGTTAGCCTCACCGTCACTGAAAAAGGATATTACCTGGACGTTGCGAGCGGCCAACTGCTCCTCAACGCCCCCATGGTGGCCGCTGACTTGGCCAACCCTGGCCAGCCAAAAACCATCCTGGGTCTGATCGTGCAGGCGTTACGCCGACGCCGCGCGGCGGGTGTGCCGCCGTTTACCGTTCTAAGCTGCGACAACCTGCCTAACAACGGCAAAACCGCCAAGGCCGCGGTGCTGGCGTTCGCGCAACAACTTGATGCTGAACTGGCCACCTGGATCAAGTCGGAAGTTCGTTTTCCTTGCACCATGGTCGACCGCATTACTCCCGCCACCACCGATAACGACCGGTCCTATGTCAATGAAGCACTTGGCATGACAGATGCATGGCCAATCGTTACAGAAGGATTTGTGCAATGGGTTATTGAAGACGACTTCAGCATGGGCCGACCCGACTGGACATTAGGAGGCGCGGTCTTTTCCAACGAGATTGAAGCGTGGGAGAACATGAAACTGCGCTGCCTCAACGGAGCACATTCCACCTTGGCCTACCTTGGTCAACTCATCGGCTGTGAAACCGTGGCCGATGCCATGCAGATGCCGCTCATCACCACCCTCCTTGATGATTTGTGGAGTGAGGTCTTGGAGGTACTCGTAGCCCCGGCAGGCGTTAATCCAGCAGACTATGTTGAGCAACTGAAAAAGCGTTTTCGCAATCCAACGCTTAAACACCGCACCTTGCAAATCTCCATGGATGGCTCGCAAAAGCTTCCGCAACGCCTGCTGGCCACCCTGCGCGAGCGTTTGGTCAGCGGCCTGTCATCGCCCGCCTTGGCCATGGCCATTGCCGGCTGGATGCACTTTGCCGTGAAGACGGCACACACTCCAGGTGGCGTACTCAACGACCCACTGTCTTTGGATATTTTAAATCAAGCGAAAATCAGCACTCAACCCAAGTTCATCCTTGATAGCCTGCTATCAATTCAAAAAATATTCGGCACCGATTTGATCGGACATAGTGGCTTCAAAGCCGAGCTATTAACAGCTTTCTGTGCGCTGGCTAATCAACCGGATGTAGCAACCGCAAGGCAGATTACCCTCTGAAATGCACCTTCACCACATTAAACCCAAGGAGTTGAGCCCATGAAAATGACATTCCGCTGGTTCGGTCATTCTGACCCTGTCAAGTTGGCGCACATACGCCAGATTCCGGGCATTTATGGCATTGTTTCTGCCATTTACGACGTTCAGGTTGGGGAAGTTTGGCCGGTCGAAAAACTTCAGACGCTGCGTGCGTGCATAGAAGCTGCCGGGCTGAAGTTTGAAGTGGTCGAAAGCGTTCCCACGCATGAAGACATCAAGTTGGGCAAAACCACACGTGATCGGTTGATCGCCAATTTCCAGCAAAACATCCGCAATTGCGCGGCTGTGGGCGTGAAAGTGATTTGCTATAACTTCATGCCGGTTTTCGACTGGACCCGCACCGAGATGGCCAAGAAACTATCAGACGGTTCCTTCACCTTGGCCTTTGATGCCAAAGCGGTGGCCGAAATTGACACTGAAAAAGGGATCGCCCTGCCCGGTTGGGATGTCAGCTACAAACCAGAACAACTCAGAAAACTGCTGACCGAATACAAGTCGGTTGATGAAGAAAGCCTGTGGGCTAATCTGGAATACTTCCTGAAAGCCATTATTCCTGTGGCTGAAGAAGTGGGTATCAAGATGGCGATGCACCCGGACGATCCACCCCGCCCGATCTTCGGTTTGCCTCGAATCGTTAAGAGCCGCGACGATTTGGCACGTCTCGTGAGAATCGTAGATTCCAAGGCCAACGGACTGACACTTTGCTCGGGTTCACTCGGTGCCGATCTGTGCAACGACATTCCATCCTTGGTCCGAGAGTTCGGCGGACAGGGTCGCATTCATTTTGGTCACCTGCGCAACGT
>CAIYNH010000065.1 GCA_903927495.1 uncultured beta proteobacterium | reverse complement strand
CGAAAAGCATCACGCCTCAGCGCATCACGTATTCGGGAAGCCACTGATGATTTTTTGATTGCTTTCATGCTTGTATTCCTCTACCGTCGAAATTCGGAAAAAACCGTGTCAATTTTACTCTTTGCATCACTTTCGCGCTGGTAGCAACTATTACCCATGTAGACCAGAAAACCCTTCATCGTCACAACCGCTCGGCTACGCCGTTGTAAGGCACTCTATTTGATTAATGGCTGAGCAACTGTGATTCATTCGTATCTTCTAGGTTAATACCGCGTTGATTTTGACGAGGCCTTTGAATTCCGTCAATTCACCAAATAAAATGATACAAAGTATCATTTCAAGCCATGATCAAAAATTACTACACCACACGCGATGCAGCCAAATTACTCGGCATATCCGTTCGCACGGCCCAACAGTGGCTCGAAAAGGGTTACTTGCAGGGCTGGAAAACCGATGGCGGTCACCGGCGCATTAGACCATCCTCGGTGCTGCGTATCTTAAAAGCGCGCGGTCCATTGCTGCCCGGGTTACAGCGCCACGATGCCCTGCAACTGCTGGTCGTCGAAGACGATGCTGCATTGCTCAGGCTGTACCGGGCACAGGTTTCTAGTTGGCCTTTTGATGTCACGCTCTATACAGCACCCAACGGCTACGAGGCGCTGGTGATGGTCGGCGAAGTCGCCCCTGATATGCTGGTCTGCGATCTGCGTTTGCCCGGGGTCACCGGCTTTCAGATTGTGCGCGCACTGTGCGCCATGGAGCGATACCATGCGTTGCTCATTGTCGTGGTGAGTGGCTTGCCAGCAGCCGAGATTGATGCCCACGGAGGTTTGCCTGAACGAGTCGAACGTCTCGGTAAACCCATCGACTTCCAGCGACTGGAAGAAATTGCCAGCACACTCACCTCCCAGCTCAGGCAGTCTGACGGCGTACCCGTTGATGCCCAAAATGGTCAAGACCGCTTTTCGAAGAAGCAGGAAGCGACGGCCTTGGCGTACTACATTGATTGACTGATTTACTGGACTGTCAGTTCGCGATTGGTCGAATTCACCTCAAACAGGCAATCACGCTCGAGCATCCACAGGGAAAACAGCGCATTTCGCAAGACGTACCGAACCTCCAGATTCGCCCGGATCCGATAAGATAGCCTGGAATTAGTCCAGGTTCGGATAAAATTCAGGCCATTCAATAGGCATTTTTGTTTTGTATAGTTGCCAACGGCGTCAGAAAAATGATCTTCAGGTCCAGCCACAAAGACCAATGCTCTAGGTAATAAATGTCGTGCTTGATGCGACCTTCCATCTTGTCCAGTGTGTCGGTTTCACCGCGATAGCCGCAAATTTGCGCCCAACCAGTAATGCCCGGCTTTACTTTGTGTCGTAGCGCGTAGTTTGGGATGAGTTTCAAATACTCGACGTTGTGCGCCAACGCGTGCGGTCTGGGCCCCACAACGGACATGCGACCCTGCAAGACGTTGATGAATTGGGGTAACTCATCCAGACTGGACTTTCGCAAGAACTTACCTATTGGCGTTACGCGGGGGTCAACTTTTCGGGCCTGTGTCACGCCCCCACCCGACTCCTGATGAACCACCATGGATCTGAATTTATAAACCCATATTTCTTTACCATTCCAACCATGGCGTTTTTGCTTGAAGAGAACTGGCCCCTCGGAGCTTAGCTTGATGGCCATGGCGATAGCCAGCATCAGTGGACTTATCAGCAACAAAATCAGCGCAGCAACGATGTAATCCTGCACAGCTTTAACCACCAGTCGTCCGCCAAACATGGGAGATACGGAAATATCAACCATTGGAATACCTAGCGTGACGCTCATGCCATGATTCAATATCTGGTACATCATCAAATCCGGCAGAAGGCGGATATTGGCAACCGATTGGCTCAGGGCTTGCATCAGATTATCGAGTTGCGCGTGGTCTTCCATGCGCAAACCAATCCAAATTTCGTCGGGCTTGAGTTCGATATCCAGACGTTCGAGCACCGCACCATCGCTGGAACCGATAGCACCCACAATGTCGTAGCCGCTCCAGGTCGCACCGATAACTCGCTCTCGCACCGTAGCCATAAGTTCGATATCCCCCACCATTAACACCCGTTTATGCATGTAGCCTGAACGTCGCATTTGTGCCATCAACAGAAATGACAGGACACGGCTTATCCATAAGGTGCCGATAGTAATCAACAACCAAGTAATCAGCCAGGTGCGAGAAAAAATGCCCGGCGTTTTGGTGAACGTCAAAACAACCAGAAGAAACGTCCAACTGATCAGCCAGCCCAGCGTTACTCGCCCCACCATGGCCGCCAGAGCCCCCCCTGGCCACATGCGATAGACCGTGCTAAAAAACAGCGATGCACTACCGGCCAGAATCAGCACCAGCAAGATTTGGTCGGAACTTGGCACAGCCCATTCTCCACCATTGGCGAATCGAAACTGGTAAGCCATCCAGCCGCCGAGGCAAATGGCGATGAAATCCAATACCTGAACTATAAAATTGGTGATTGAGGTGGATTTGCGTATGGTCAGAAGTGCCATTTAAATGCCTTTCCATCCACAGCAAGTCCAACAAATAGCGCACTACACAAACCACTTGACTTCT
>CAIYNH010000064.1 GCA_903927495.1 uncultured beta proteobacterium | reverse complement strand
TGGCAAAGCAGTTTTAAAAGCCGGAAATCAGTCTGTTATTTTGGATATTCAAGGGTAAATACCTAGCATTCAGAGACTGGTCTTTTTGAAATCTCAGCCAGTCAAAGCCACTGCCTGGATCGGTTTTCCTACCCACTGCCACGTGTTCATGGCCAGCAATGTGCGCAATCGGGTACTGTCTCATGATGGCGGGGCAGAGTTGCTTCAGGGCAGCATACTGTTGGTTGGTAAAAAGCCCCCCCTCCAGGCCTTCGAGTTCGATCCCGATACTGTCATCGTTGCAGTTGCTGCGGCCACGGTAACTTGAGACACCTGCGTGCCAGGCCCGGTCATCGCAGCTGACAAATTGCCAGAGCGCACCATCGCGGCGTATGTAGAAATGCGCCGATACAGTGGCACCTTCGATGCTTTTGAAATATGGGTGCGCCTGCCAGTCCAATTGATTGGTAAAAAGCCGCTGCACCTGATCTCCACCATATTCACCAGGTGGCAGGCTGATGGAATGCAAAACGATCAAGTCAACCTGCGCCTGCGCGGGTCGCGGACCAAAATTGGGTGTGGCTAAGTGAGTGGCTGGCCCATACCAGCCTTGTTGCCACTCTGATGTCGGTGCTGCAGCGTCAGTCAAGCTCATCGGTGCTGTCGCTCAAGTGTGGCGTGTCAATGGCCAACCGTGCGATCCGGTACCGTATCTGGCGCAGACTTAAGCCCAGGCGGTTGGCCGCAGCCGTTCGATTAAATCCAGTCTCCTGCAGCGATCGCACCAAAATGTCTCGCTCCTGATCGTCCAGGTAACGCTGTAAATCGTTCGGAATGTTGGTGCCGTGGTGAGGTTTGATGGCAGCGATAGCCGCCTCATGATGGGCTGGGTGACTTGGTAACTGTCGGTTGGGCGCATCGAGCTGGAGTTCTTGTCCATCACCTAAGGCAACGGCCCGGTGCAAAAGGTTCTCAAGTTCCCGGACATTGCCCGGCATCGTCATGGCTGCAAGTTGTTTCAATACCAGAGCTCCGACAGCAGGGGCAGGCAAGCCTGACTCTTGGGCAATGCGTGCTAGCAGCGCATGGCACAAGGCAGGCAGGTCATCCAGGCGCTGGCGCAACGGTGCAATGACCATATCAATCACATTCAGTCGATAGAATAAGTCCTGTCGAAAGTGACCATTCAATACCTCTGCGGCCAAGTCTTTGTGAGTTGCGCTGATGATGCGTACATCAACGGTTTCTTCCTGGGTTGATCCAAGTGGTCTGATACGTCGCTCCTGAATGGCACGCAGCAGTTTGGACTGCATGGCCAGTGGCAGATCGCCTATTTCATCCAGGAACAAAGTTCCACCACGAGCCGCCTGAAAAAAGCCCTCGCGGTCTTGGTGGGCACCGGTGTAAGCCCCTTTTTTGGAGCCAAAAAATTCGGCCTCCAGCAAACTCTCTGGGATTGCGCTGCAGTTAACTGCCACCCAAGCTCCTGCCGCCCGGTGACTATTGGCGTGGATGGCGTAGGCCACCAACTCCTTGCCCGTACCGGACTCACCCGTGACCATGACCGGAGCCATGCTCGGGGCAATTCTGAGAATGCGGTCTTTGACACTGCGCATGGCATTGGATTCCCCAACCAGCCGTGCCAACGCCTTTTGGCCTCTGGCACTCTGCAAACTCATGGCTTCTACCGAAGCGGTTTTGACGTGGGCAGATTCAGGCAATTTAGGGTTACTGCGAACGGACGAAGCAATGACCGTGCGAAATTGCTTTAAGTCGACGGGTTTTGTAAGGTAGTCAAATGCGCCTGATTTCAAGGCTTCAACAGCATTTTCGGTCGATCCGTAGGCTGTGATGACAACACAGCGTTCTGCGCGCTGCTGGCTTTTCAGGTCGGTAATCAGTGACATTCCGAGGCCGTCAGGCAGACGCATGTCGGTAATGACCGTTTCATAGGTTTGCTCGGCAAGCAATGCACGCGCTTGCTGCAGATCTTGTGCAGTGTCAACCAGATACCCTTCGCGTAACAGAGTCAGTTCGTAGAGGGTACGCAGATCGGGTTCGTCATCTACCACCAGAATGCGCACTTTGCTGCTGTTGGAGCTCATGGTGTTAGGCCTGCCGCTGGGCATTGGTTTGCGCAGGGAGGTTCGCGGTTTGGGTTTTGAAAGTAATCCGGAACTCGTTGCCGGCCACAAGTAGACCGTTCATCTGGCGCGAAGTGCGATCGTAGGTGATGCTGGCACCGTGACTGTCGCACAGTTCACGACAAATATACAGCCCGAGACCGCTGGAACGACTCTCGGAAGAAAAAAACGGTTCAAATAGGTGTTGTTCCACCGAGGGTTCCAGCGGACCGCCATCACTCCAAACCTTCATGCTGATCTCAAGCTGTGGCATCCCCTTGCTGGCGATATCGGTACTGACCTGAATTGATTCGGATTGTTGGCTGGCGTAACGTTGTGCGTTGTCCAGCAGGTTCACCATTATTCGTCGCAGGTGCTCTGGTTCAAACCAGATCAGGTGGGTGTGCTCGGGCATTGTCACCAACAAGTCATGCGCCGAGCACTCCTGCATTTGCCAGTCGCGACAAATTCTCACGACAGCCTCGATCAAATCCATTAAGACACCGATCTGTTGGCCTGCTTTCGCTGGTGAGTTAGACAAATGCAGAATGTCGTGAACGATTTTTTCCAGCCGTTGTGCGTTTTGCTGCACCATCTCACTGAGCTGTTTCTGGATCGGATCTATCAGGTCTTCGGCCAGCAGTGCATTGGCCTGCACAATGGCTGCCAGCGGATTGCGAATTTCATGCGCGACAGCAGCCGACATGCGTCCCATGCTGGCCAGTTTTTCGGTGCGCATGCGGGCCTGCATTTCACGCTGATCCTGCAAAAACACCACGCACAGACCTTGGGTATCTTGTTCCAGCGGTGCGGTCAATCGGGTGCGAACCTGGAGCCTGCGTGGCCCCTGGCCCTCATGGCTAATGGTGAGATCGACCTGCTGGGTGGTCTGGCCGGCAAAGCTCATGGAAACCACGTTCAGCAAGCCTTGCCAGCCGGGGCGTGTGGTCAAGTCCAGCGGCATATGTGCGGGTTCGTTGGGAGCTCCCAGGAGCAGGTAAGCTGCCGGATTTGCTGCTCGAGCCAAGTGGTGCTCGTCGATCACCAGCACACCTTCGGTCAAAGATTCGATCACCAACTCGTTCACTTGGCGTTGCACTGCCGCCGCCAATTGACTGCGTTGTGCCTTCAGTTCCACGCTGGCGAGTCGCATCGCTAGTTGGTTTGCTATAAATGAAATAGCAAAACAACCCGCACCAGTCAGCGCTGCCTGGAAAAAGTGTGCGGTTGCGTCCAACGGTGTATGCAACGACATCCAAGCCGCGTAGGCAAACAACAGCAAGGTCACACCTGCTGCTGCAGCCATGGCCAACAGCAGCGATCCCAGGATTGAAACCATCAATACCGGCAAGGCGAAGAGCGGTGCATAGTTGATGCTGCTGTTTTGTAGCGTTTGCAATGCAGCAAAGGCCAGCATATCCACCCCCACAGTTCTGATCCATTGGGCATCAACGGTGTTGCCGAGGTTCTGGGGCGACGGCATCACGCGTACCGCCAGTGCGGCGGTCAAGTAGGCGGCGCAAATCAGCAAAGGGGTACTGCTTTGAGGGGTTGCCAGAAAATAAATCCCGCTTTGCAACAGCAACAGTACCAGTCCCAAAGTGGCGCGGGCGGTCATGAAGGCGCGCCAAAGTCGCTCAAATTCAGCAGGCTTATCGTTGTATTCCAGGCTCAACGCCTGAGTGGGCGAGCCAAACCAGGTCGATGCTTCGGCCTGCGTTGTCATTCAGGGTTCCGCTTGATGCAGGTGATCTTGGCTGCAGTAGCTGCCCTTGGTGCCTTTCACGGCTTCTGCGCCAGGGATATGTACCGAGCACAGGGTGCATGGCACCATGTCCAGAGCCTCTGGCGCAGGGGTTGGTGTACTCTGATCGCGCGTCGCGTTCGGCGTTTGTCGATGGTGCCAAAGCCACACGCCAGCGAATATCACCAGCAGGAAGAACAAGGCTTTCAAAGTGAGCGTCCCAACACGATTTCCATGACGAAGCGGGATCCGACATAAGCCAGCAGGAGCAGGCCCGAGCCCACATACAGCACCCGTATTGCGCGCCGTCCACGCCAGCCAAAGCGCATACGCCCCACCATCAACACCGCAAATGTCAACCACGACAGAATTGAAAAGGCGGTCTTGTGATCCCACTTGACCGGGTGCCCGGCACCGTAAAGTTGGTTGCCAAAGAAAAATCCAGCAAGCAAAGTGGCCGACAACAATACGAAGCCAACACTTACGAATCTGAACGTCAACCGCTCCATGGTGAGCAACGGCAAGCCTGTGTGCGCATCTGCCGCCACCCGGATACGTTCTTCGGCACGCGTCATCAGCCAGGCGTGTACCACAGCAATGGCGAACAAGCCGTAGGAGGAAATCCCCAGTGCCCAATGCAGCGGCAACCAGGCCGAAGCATTAACGTGCAGCAGATTGCCTGGGAAAATTAGCGCCAGCACCACGGCAAGCGCACCCGCCAGAGACAGCAGCCATGGTGTTTTGAGTTGGGGGTAAAAATGGCTTTCCACGGCATAGACCAGTCCCACCAGCCATGCCGTGACGGACAAAGCAGGGGCAAATCCAAAGCGCGGATCAGCCCCCAACAAACTCCAACTCAACAATGTGCCGTGCAGCAACCAAGCCAACCAAACTGCCGCCCGGGTCAGTTTCTCGCCTGTTCGCACAACCCCGGTAGCAGATGCCGCATACGCAAGCGACGCGCCCAAGGCCAAAGTTAAAGTCAACGGTGAAGCACTGGCTAAAATCATGCCTACAGTTTAGCGTTTTGTATTCAGCCATTTCCCAGTGGCCCAACTCAGGTTCCGTCCGCCGGAAAAAATTCCCTATGGCATCCGCTCTCACCGACAAACTCTCCCGCCTCGTCAAGGAACTTCGTGGCCAGGCCCGAATCACCGAATCCAACGTGGCTGACATGCTGCGTGAAGTGCGCATGGCCTTGCTCGAGGCTGATGTGGCTTTGCCGGTGGTACGCGACTTCATTGCCCGAGTCAAAGAAAAATCCTTGGGCCAGGACGTGTTGGGCTCGCTTACTCCAGGTCAGGCGCTGGTCAGCATAGTCAACAAGGAACTCGCCACCACCATGGGGCTTGGGGTCAGCGACATCAACCTGGTGGCCCAGCCGCCAGCGGTGATTTTGATGGCGGGCTTGCAAGGTGCTGGTAAAACCACCACCACGGGTAAGCTGGCGAAACACCTGATAGAAAAGCGCAACAAAAAGGTGCTGACTGTTTCGGGCGACGTGTACCGCCCTGCCGCCATCGAGCAGCTTAAAACGGTCACAGCCCAGGCTGGTGCCGAGTGGTTTGCCAGCACGCCAGATCAAAAGCCGGTGGACATCGCCTTGGCTGCGCTTGATTACGCCCGCAAACATTACTTTGACGTGCTGCTGGTGGACACCGCTGGCCGACTGGCTATCGATGAAGTGCTGATGCGTGAGATCAAGGATTTGCATGCCGCAATTCACCCCGTGGAAACCCTGTTTGTGGTCGATGCCATGCAGGGGCAAGACGCGGTCAATACGGCCAAAGCATTCAAGGACGCGCTGCCTCTGACCGGCATTATTCTGACCAAACTCGATGGTGATTCGCGCGGTGGGGCGGCCCTTTCAGTGCGTCAGGTGACGGGAGCACCGATCAAATTTGCTGGCACCAGCGAAAAACTGGATGGACTGGAAGTGTT
>CAIYNH010000063.1 GCA_903927495.1 uncultured beta proteobacterium | reverse complement strand
GAGCGGACGGCCGCTGGGCATTGTCTGGATGGAATTGGCAGCCCTGTCCTGGGCTACCGGAACTTTGATGATGCGTCGCGCGCACCTGACGCTACCTGTCGAAGCACTCACGGTGTGGATGATGATTCTCTCAAGTGCCAGCCTTTGGCTAATTGCCTGGTCGAGCGAACCTTGGCCAGCCTGGCAATTCTCCAGCCTGATGTGGGGCAGTCTCGCGTATGGCTCCCTGCTCAACTACGGTTTTGCCCAAATTATCTGGTTTGGCCTGGCCCGCCACTTACCCCCCGCCACCAGCGCCATGAGCATCATGGCCGTACCGCTGGTTGGCACGCTGGCCGCCACCCTGATCGTGGGCGAGTGGCCACGCTGGCAGGACTATGCTGCTGTGCTTTTTGTGATGGCCGCCATCGCAGCTGTTTTGATACCACCCCGTCAACCCCGAAGCATTCCATGAATCTCAAACTGATCCTTGCCCGGGCCGCCAACGGCGTTATCGGTCACAACAACGCCCTTCCTTGGCAATTACCTGAAGACATGGCCCATTTCAAGCGCACCACAATAGGCTCACCCGTGATTATGGGGCGTAAGACCTGGGATTCGTTGCCACAGCGCTTTCGACCGCTACCCGGCAGGCTGAATATCGTGATCACACGCCAGGAGAATTGGCAGGCGACTGGAGCCATCATTGCCCATGATATGGTGCAAGCCTGTGCACTATGCCCGAACGACAGCGATGCATGGGTGATCGGTGGCGCCGAGGTTTATGCCTTGGCCCTACCGCTGGCGAGCACGGCTGTGGTGACCGAAATTGACGCTGAATTCGTGGGAGACGCTTTTGCGCCACAATTCGGTTCAGAGTGGATCGAAATTGCACGTCAGCAGCAAGTATCCTCCACCGGCTTGAGTTTTAGTTTTGTCACCTACCACAAAAATACAGGAGTTTGAAATGTCTGAACACGGTTTTCACGTACACGGCCCGCACGACCATGAGTTGGAGCACGCCCAGCAAGGCGGGCACGACGGTGGTCATGGCGATCATGGCGGCATGATCAACCAGATCGCACTCTTTACCGCCATCATTGCTACGATTGGTGCATTGTTTGGCTATATGGGTGGGGCTACGCAGGCCAATGCGGGTCTCTACAAGAACAACGCCGCCATCAAGAAAACTGAGGCATCCAACCAGTGGAATTACTACCAATCCAAGAGCACCAAACAGTCCCTGGCTGAACTCTCGCGTGATCTTGCCTCGGATGACAAAAAGGCAGTCTACCAAGCCAAAGTTGATCGTTATGAAAAAGAAAAAGTCGAAATCAAGGCGGCTGCAGACAAACTTGAAGCCGATGCCACCGTATGGGACAAGCAAAGCGACGAGCAAATGCACCAGCACCACCGCTGGGCGCAATCGACCACTGTGCTGCAGGTTTCCATCGCACTAGCGGCCATTGCCCTGCTGACCAAAAAGAAGTGGCTTGAGTACGCCATGTTTGGAGCCGGTGGCATTGGCCTAGTCATTGGAATTCTAGCTTCACTACATATTTAGTAGTATTTAACGCTTATTGGATAGGCGTTAGCGGGGTTTTATTACATTAACTGACGGATCATCACTTTGAACAAGCTGTTTCGAAATCAGCACTTTATGAGGGTGATGTATGGCGTTTTGGCGCTGGTCCTGGTGCACCTGATCGGCACGGTCGGCTACCGCTACATTGGTGGACCGTCTGTTAGCTGGATTGACAGTTTTTACATGACCTTCATCACCGTGGCGAGCATTGGCTTTGGTGAAATTGTGGATTTGAGCTCGCACCCGATGGGGCGCTTGTTTACGGTGTTCATTGGCGTGGTGGGCATTGGAGCCATGAGCTACCTATTTTCGACTTTTGTGGCATTGCTGCTCGAATCTGATTTCAACACGGCCCTTAGGAAAAAACGCATGGAAAAGCAAATCGCCCGACAAAGCGGCCATTACATCGTCTGCGGCATTGGTCGAGTCGGCACCAATGTGGCTCTTGAACTGATCAAAACCAAGCGCAAACTGGTAGTGGTCGAGAATGATCGGCAGGCGCTAGACAGGTGGTTGGAGTGCGAACCGCAGTCGCTCTATCTGCAAGAAGACGCCGCCAACGATCACGCCCTGCTATCGGCCGGATTGATGTCAGCGGCAGGCGTTTTTGCAGTGACCGGAGAT
>CAIYNH010000062.1 GCA_903927495.1 uncultured beta proteobacterium | reverse complement strand
CGCTGCGCTTGCAAATCCATGGCCTGGGACCACACCGGACGCTGGGTTGTGGCATTTTTGTACCGCATAAATCGGCATCAGCCGTGTAAACATTTTTTAACAACTGAATTGGAGCATTGGCAATGAGCTACAACATCAACGGCACCGAGCATGAGGCTGACGATCTGGGATACCTTATTGAACCGGTATTTGAGGACGAGGCAGTGCGGGTTATCGCCGCCGCAGAAAACATTGAACTAACCGATGCACATTGGGAGGTGGTGAATTACCTGCGTGAACAATACCGTGAAGTAGGTCACACCCCAAACTTTCGCAACATGCTCAAAGGAATGGTTGAAATCCGACCAGAAATTGACAGCAAGTACCTGTATGACCTGTTCCCGGTCGGTCCGGCTAAACAAGGCCCGAAAGTTGCCGGCTTGCCGCAGCCGCTGGGCAAGGGCGGATACTGAGTTTGTCATGGCCAAACTGCGCATCAAAAGCCAGTGGTTCCAAACCGGAACCGCTAAAACCCCACAGCAAAACGCCAGCGCGATGGCTTTCATCACCTGGCGCGTGGCGCAAAACACGCTCAAGCAAATGCGCTCAGCAAGCTTTGACATCGAAGTTGGGCCACAGTACTTTGCGTTCACGCATGAAGTGCTAGTGTTTTTGACCCTGGTGGTAGAGCGCATGGTCAATGAGCAAATGGATCCCAGCCAGCGTGCCGAGTTCATGACAGCTTTGGTGCAGCGTGTGGCGCTGGTTCTGCAAGACAATGAAGACACCTTGCTGGGACTGCCGGCACCTGGCCAAATGAGTTACTACGATCAGTTCATTGATCTATATAACCAACTGGCTGATCACTATGCCGATTTCGGCTTTGAGGCAACCGGCCCAGACTTTGCGTTTGTGCGCTATTTGGGCCACCGAATTGAAGCGCTGATGCCGCGAAAAGACCAGCGCTGGGTGGTTGACCAAATCATGGCCAGCGAAGTACCCGATGCCATAGAGATGATTCAGCGTGGTCTGCAAGGTGTGTTGTCCACCGAGCCGCGCCCTAAACGGGCTTCGCGCATGGCAACCGCTGGCGTTTAAAGACCTAAGCCCATGAATAACCCTTTTGACCTGACACAAGCCGATGCCTACCAACTCTGGCGTGATACCAAACTGTCCCTTCAGCCAAGCCAGCCAGTCGACCTGATGGTGGATCTCGCCGATCCTAGATTACTATCAAATGAAGAGCGATTTGCGCTTTTGCAGCGGTGCACAGAGGCCAATATGGCTATTTACCGCAGCCCTATCGTGAGCGAAGACAAAGCCATTCCCCTGGCGTTGGGCCACCAACTGGGTTTGCACCGGCTTGATGGCAACTGGCTGGCAGACGAGGACGGCATCTCACCAATTGCCGTGGCCGCGCCGGTGGGAGATCGGCCAGCCTTCATCCCCTACACCAACCGTCCCATCAAATGGCACACCGATGGCTATTACCAGCCCACTCACCGTCTGATTCAGGCCATGGTCTTGCATTGCGTGCGACCGGCCGTTAGCGGTGGCGAGACTGCGTTGATGAACCATGACATGGCTTACATCGCCCTGCGCGATGCCAACCCCGACTGGATCCGCGCCTTGATGGCACCTGATGCCATGACCATTCCTGAGCGGCTTGATGATGACGGCGTTGCCCGCCCAGAACAGACCGGTCCGGTGTTCATCGCTAACCCGAAGAACGGCGAATTGCACATGCGCTACACCGCCCGTACCCGCAGCATTGAATGGAAAAACGACAGCAGCACGCGTGATGCCGTGGCCTTTCTGTCAGAGTTGTTGGCCAGCGACAGTCCGCATATTTTTCGCTTGTGCCTGCAGCCCGGCATGGGTTTGGTGTGTAACAACGTGCTGCACGATCGGGCCAGTTTTGTGGACGACCCACAGCAGCCTCGACTGCTGTACCGGGCACGTTATCTGGACCGTATTGCTGACCCTAAGATTTATGCAAAATCAAGCTCTGAAGCCCTTCAGCAGGGCATTGGTAGCTATTAAAAACGTAGCACAACTATGTCACATCAGGTCAGTGTTTGGCGTG
>CAIYNH010000061.1 GCA_903927495.1 uncultured beta proteobacterium | reverse complement strand
TGACTGGTTTCGTTGCCAACTACAAGAATGCTTTTGGCGTGACGCCTGTTGGCGCTGACACGCAAATCTTGAAGTACACCGGGAACTTTACCGACGATCTCACTATGACTGCCCTGTACGGTCAGTCCAAGGCCAGCAAATACAACACGTTTGCTAATCCTAGTGCTCCGGGCACAACGCCGATTCGCGTGACACTTCTTACACCCACGGCAGCAGCTCCAGGGTTGACCTACAACAATGGTCAAGCACTGTCAACGTTCGTTATGCCCGATGGTGCAGAAGACAGCGTCATCTCCAAACGACTCGATTTCGAGTACCGCATTGGAAGCCACACACTGCGCGCAGGCTTGGATGACAATAAACTGTCGTCTATTGGAAACGGTGACGTAATGCCTGGCGGAAAACAATATAGTTACCGGTTCACTTCAACCCCAGCTACGTTCACTCCGTGCTCATATCTTGGTGCGGCGTGTCCAAAAGGGGTTACCAATGTACCTGGCACCTTGGGAGCACAGGGCTATTACGGACGGGAGTACATTTTCGCGTCGGCCACCAATGCTTATTCCGACCAGTCGGCAAAGTACATCGAAGACCGTTACCAAGCTACCAAAGACTTACTGTTGACGGTTGGCTTGCGTAGCGAGTCGTACTCCAACAAAAACCAATCCGGTGAGGTGTTCCTAGAACAAAACGACATTCTGTCACCGCGCTTAGGCGCCGCATGGGACGTGAACGGCGACTCTTCCTTGAAGGTTTTTGGTAGTGCTGGACGCTACTCCATCCAGAATCCAACCCACCTTGCAGTGCGTGGTGCTGGCCCGTCTTCTTATCTCTGGCAGTTCTTTACCTATACCGGAGTGAATGCGGACGGGACACCAATTGGACGAGTGAATACAGGCCCGCAGCATTCTCCGGATGGCGAAACTGGTGGCCCCAAAGATCCTAAACTCGCTGCCGTCCTGGATTTAAAGCCTAATCAGCAGGATGAAATTACGCTGGGCTTTGAAAAGGCGTTTTCTCAGGACTTGAACTTTGGAGCGAAGCTGACATACCGCAAGTTGCTTCAAACGATCGATGACTATTGTGACGCAGCACCCATTTACAAATGGGCGGCCGATCACAATGTAGACACATCGAACTGGGATACATTTGCCTCGCCGTTTGCATGTGTCAGTTTCAACCCTGGTTTGACCAACACTTTCTTGGTCGACTTCAAGGGCAATAAAACCTACACCCCTGTCACGTTGACTACCAAAGAGTTGGGCTTTGACAGCGTTGAGCGTAGATATTGGGCCATTGATCTGTTTGCCGAGCACCCATTGCGCAACGGCTGGTATGGCAAGATCAACTACACGCTCTCACGTAACGAAGGCAATACCGAAGGTCAGACACGGTCTGACGTTGGGCAAACCGATGTATCTGCCACAGCGAGCTGGGATACAGGTGCTCTGATGGACAACACGTATGGTCGTTTGCCCAATGACCGTACCCACCAGATCAAGGCGTTTGGATTCTATGAGTTGACCAGAGAATGGTCCATTGGCGGAAACTTGTTATTGGCTTCGGGTCGGCCGAAGAACTGCATTGGATACCATCCCACCAGTGATTACGCGAACGGATACACCTCTGCTTCGTTTTATTGTGATGGCCAACCTTCGCCACGTGGTTCCATGGGTGATTTGCCATGGGACAAACGCCTCGATCTGAACTTTGCATATAAGCCAGATTCGGTTAAAGGCTTGGGCTTCAAGGTTGATGTTTTCAACGTGTTCAATGAAC
>CAIYNH010000060.1 GCA_903927495.1 uncultured beta proteobacterium | reverse complement strand
TGCTGACGGCGACGTCTACGACGGGGAGTGGAAGGAGGACAAGAAGCACGGCCGAGGTACCAGGGGAGGAGAAGGGTGGAGGTGTCTTTTGCATGGGAGTGTGGGGAGGGCGTAGAGACCGGTCCTGTGAGAGCGCAGCTGCAGCGCTGTGAGAGGGTGCGGGCGGTCTGAACCCCCCCTCCCTACTCCCCTCCCCTGCTGTGGAGCCGGGGCCCGGATGCGAGTGTGGGCCGCTGTGGCGAGGCGGGCCGGGCGAGTGGCCTGCGCCGCGGCGGGTCTGCTGTCCATGCATCGCGTATTTGGCCTGTATGGATGTATAGGATCATGGCGTAATCTACGCATAGTAGGACATACGCGTGTTACCCGCCAGCGCATGGGAGCGTGGCCGCGCTGATGCAGGGTGCTGCTGCGCCCATGCTGGTCGTAGCCATACTGTCCATGATGGTGTTGCCGCTTCCACCATGGGTACTCGACACCTTTTTCACCTTCAATATTTCGATTGCCCTGATGGTCATGATGGTGGCCGCCTACATGATTCGCCCGCTTGACTTTGCCGCATTCCCAGCAGTTCTGTTACTGACCACGCTAATGCGACTCTCGCTCAACGTCGCCTCTACCCGAGTAGTGCTGCTGGAGGGTCACACCGGTCCTGGCGCTGCAGGTGCCGTGATTGAGGCGTTTGGCCACTTTTTGATCGGTGGCAATTTTGCTGTGGGTCTGATTGTTTTCTCGATTTTGGTGGTAATCAACTTTGTCGTGGTCACCAAAGGTGCCGAGCGTATTGCCGAAGTCTCGGCACGTTTCGCTTTGGATGCCATGCCAGGCAAGCAAATGGCCGTCGATGCCGATTTGAATGCCGGCTTGATCGACGAAAAAGAAGCCAAACGCCGGCGTGCCGAAGTATCGGAAGAAGCTGACTTTTTTGGCTCCATGGATGGTGCCTCCAAGTTTGTGCGTGGCGATGCCGTGGCTGGCATTCTGATTTTGCTGATCAACATCTTTGGTGGCTTTGCAGTTGGGGTGTTGCAGCACGGACTGACGGCAGGTCAGGCCGCCGAC
This sequence comes from uncultured beta proteobacterium, assembly GCA_903927495.1. Taxonomy (GTDB): domain Bacteria; phylum Pseudomonadota; class Gammaproteobacteria; order Burkholderiales; family Burkholderiaceae_C; genus Rhodoferax. The sequence continues at coordinate 6,801 of CAIYNH010000060.1, read as the reverse complement.
ACCTACATCCTGCTGGCCGTTGGCGATGCTTTGGTGGCGCAAATTCCCGGGCTATTGATTTCTGTGGCGGCAGCCATGGTGGTGTCACGCGTTGGCAAAGACCGTGACTTGAGTGCCCAAATCGTGAACCAGATGTTCATTTCCCCACGGGTACTGGGCATCACTGGCACCATCATGGGAGTGCTGGGGGTCATTCCGGGCATGCCACACACCGTGTTCCTGGGTATCGCCTTACTCCTTGGCTATGGTGCCTGGCTGCTGGCAAATCAAGCGCCACCGGCAGAACCGGTGTCAATCACCCCGGCACCAAACGCTGATGGCGAGGCCAGCTGGGACGACCTGCAACCGGTGGATCAATTAGGTCTGGAGTTGGGCTACCGTCTGATCTCGCTGGTGGACAAGACCCGCCAAGGCGACTTGCTGACACGCATCAAAGGGGTGCGCCGCAAGTTCGCCCAGGAAGTGGGCTTCTTGCCGCCTGCAGTGCACGTGCGTGACAACCTGGAACTCAAACCTAGCGGCTATCGGATCACGCTGCGTGGAGTGATCGTGGGCGAAGGTGAGGCTTTCCCCGGCATGTTCCTGGCGATCAACCCTGGCGGCATCACCACGCCATTGATCGGCACACCCACCACCGATCCAGCTTTTGGCCTACCCGCACACTGGATCGACAACTCGCAAAAAGAAGCGGCACAAATGGCCGGATTTACCGTGGTTGATTCCGAGACTGTAATGGCTACCCATTTGTCACACTTGATGCAAGTGCAAGCCGCCAAATTATTGAGCCGCACAGAAACCCAGCAATTGGTAGATCACGTGAGCAAACAGGCCCCCAAACTCATCGAAGAAGTTGTTCCCAAAATGGTCACCATTGCGGTCTTCCAGAAAGTACTGCAACTGCTATTGGAAGAATCTGTCCACATTCGGGACATCCGCACCATCATTGAATCCTTGGCCGAGCATGCTGGCTCGGCTTCAGACCCGGCAGAACTGGCACGCCGGGTGCGCATTGCGTTGTCACCTGCGATCGTGCAGCAAATTTATGGTCACATCCATGAGCTCAACGTCATTGCCATCGACCCTCCACTGGAGCGTTTGCTGGTGCAAGCCCTGGGCAACAATTCGGGTCAAGGCCAGGCGCTAGACCCCGGCGTGGCCGAGATCCTGACACAAAAAGCCGCAGAAGTGGCACTCAGGCAAGAAGAAGTAGGAATTCCGGCATGCCTCTTGGTCCCCGATCAAATACGCAGCGCTATTGCCCGACTGGTGCGGCGCTTGGCACCCCGACTGCAGGTGCTCGCACACAGCGAAATTCCTGAATCACACACTATCCGCATTGGCCCGATTCTCAAAGGTGCAGCATCATGAACATTCAACGCTTTACCGCCCCAACCTCTCGCGAAGCACTGGCCAAGGCCAGAATGGCTTTTGGCGAGGGCACCCTGATTTTGTCGAATCGCCCTACCGCCTCGGGCGTGGAGGTGGTGGCAACCGGCGAAGAGACACTGGCCGCGCTCGACCGGGGCGAATTGCCCCGCCAGGGCAAGCGTCAAACTTCGGGCAAAGCTACAGCACAGTCCAGCTTGGATCCGAACAGCCAGGTACTCGATGACGCAACCCAACTGGCCATGAGCACACTGTCGTTCCAAGACTATGTGCGCGAACGCATGCTGCGTCGCCGCCATGAAGCACTGAGCGGTCGCGCACCCTCATTGGCCGAAGAACCCCCCATGCCAATCCGTATGGTCAACTCAAATCCACGCTCCATTCAGACGCACGAGCCAGTCTTCATGGCGGCACCCGCTCCTATACCACCGCAGCGCCCCGCACAACGCCCGGCAGCGACCCCAACCGCTGCAGCACCGGTGGTTTCACAGGGTATTGTTGACGAATTGCAATCCATGAAAGCGCTGATCGAGGAGCGCTTCAACACCTTGACTTGGCTGGGCCAGGCAAGGCAAAACCCGATTCATTCCAACCTCATGCTAAAGCTGATCCGCTCAGGCTACTCGCCCACCCTAGCGCGCACGATTCTGGAACGCCTGCCGGAGCAAGCCGATGCAACTGCTGCACAGCAGTGGGTCATGGATGTGCTGGCACGCAACCTGAAAACCGATGCGGCTGCGCACGCTATCCATGAAGAAGGTGGCACCTATGCGTTGGTCGGATCCACCGGTGTTGGCAAAACCACAACCGCCGCCAAATTGGCCGGACTCTGCGCCCGAACCCACGGTGCGAACAGCGTTGGCCTCATCACCCTGGACACCTACCGCGTCGGCGCTCACGAACAACTGCGGGCCTACGGACGGATGCTGGGGGTGGTGGCACATCTGGCACATGACCGCGCCGCGTTGCAAGATTTGCTGGGCTTGCTCGCCAACAAAAAAATGGTGTTGATTGATACCACTGGCATTGCCCCCAGCGACCCGCGCAAGCGCGACATGCTTGACGTATTGGATCTGCCGGGCATTCATCGGCTACTGGTTCTCAATGCTGGTGGCCATGGCGACACCCTGGACGATGTTGTCACCTCTTTCAAGTTCGGCAAGGTGCAGCAAGCCATCCTGTCCAAAATTGACGAAGCGGCCAAAATTGGACCAGCCCTGGATGCAAGCATTCGCCACCAGTTGCTATTGCGCGGCGTCACGATGGGCCAGAAGGTCCCGGAAGACTGGGAGCGAGCAGATGCCTACAAATTGGTAACAAACTCCATGCATGCGACAGGCAAATCAGCATTTGATCCCAGCGCCACCGATTTAGGATTCTTTTTTGCCCAGTCCACCCCCATGCAGGCAGGGCATCTAAATGCTTGAGACCTGTCTCAACCAGGCGGCCGGCTTGCAGGCCCTGGCACTTCAAACTACATCGCGACTGATTGCGGTAACCAGTCATGGGCAGCAACAGGGTGAACTGCCACTGCTCTGGAGTTTGTGTTCCGCCTGGGTAGAACTGGGCTTGCCCGTAGCGGTGCTGGATGGCCAGACCCGGGAGTCGCCTCAAAACCCGGGTCTGATGCAACTGCTGGATGACCCGCAAAGCCACCTCACTTACGCGCAGGAGCCGGTTTCATGGTCAGTTGTCCCTGCAACCCTGGGGTTTGAGCGCCTGTCCGGATATGAATTTCCCAACGAAGTTTTGGGCAATTTGTTTGCCAATTACGATGTCGTGCTGATTTATGCCAGTGCCAGCACCATCACCAAACTGCTCAAAAATAGCGCCGCATCCCCCCTCTTGCTGGTCGCCCCCTTGGCAACCTCATCCTTGAGTGCCTATCAGGCAATAAAACAGTTGCTACTGGATGCCAAATTGCGCCCAACTGTTGCTAATATTGCGCTGACATCCCATGCCCAAGCCGCTATGACAACCTCTTCCCCCGTTCAACATCTGCAGAACTGCGCCATGACCTTCCTGAGTTATCGGCTTGACCCCATTCCTATCAGAGCCGCAGTAACAGATGATCGTTCGCAGGACGACATCAACCGACTTGCCTTGCAATTGCTCGAAAATGCCGTGCCCTTGCAACGACATCATGCCGTGAGGGGGCGATAATGTACACAGCCAAAGGTCAGCTCGATCGCAATGCGCTAATCCGTCAATACCAGCCGCTGGTCCGCAAACTGGCCCATCACATGATGGCGAAGTTGCCTGCCAACGTTCAGGTGGACGATCTGATTCAGGTCGGATTGATCGGTCTGTCTGAGGCGCTGTCGCGCTTTGAGGCCAACCAGGGCGTGCAGTTTGAGACCTTTGCCACGCAGCGCATCCGGGGTGCCATGCTGGACGAGTTGCGCGAAAACGATTGGGTCTCGCGAGGCACTCGCAAAAGCCAGAAGGAAATTGAAGAGTCCTTGCGGCGACTCGAGCACCGCTTGGGTCGCAGTCCACTGGAAAGCGAAATCGCAGCAGACCTGGGCATGAGCCTGGTGGACTACCAAAGCTTGCTGGGCAAAGTCAGAGGAACCCAACTCGTCTATCTGGAAGACATGACCCGTAATCAAGAGGATGAAGACAGTTTTCTTGATCGGCACATGGGTGACGCAGAAGCAGACCCATTGAATGTATTGCGCGACCACAGATTGCGCCAGGCCTTGGTAACAGCCATCAAGAATCTTCCTGAGCGGGAGCAATACATCATGAGCATGTACTACGAACAGGACATGAACCTGAAGGAAATCGCCGCCGTGCTGGACGTGACAGAGTCGCGCGTTTGCCAACTGCACAGCCAGTCGATTGCCAGACTGCGCGCCAAGATGCGCACACATTAAAGCCCCGTGAGCAGCGCCAGAACTGCTATCGTTTAGTGAGTAGCTGTCACTTATCAGTCTAGCTCTACAGGGTAATTAAAGACAATTAAAACCGGCATTCAAGCCGACAACACCCGGAATTCACCACTTCGGCGACCGACGCTGCCGTAGGGCTGACGAGCATAAGTTGCGCCAGCCGGCGCGTAAGTTGCAGTCTCGGAGGCAGTGGGTACCAGCGCCGCCAACGCTCGCTCAACGGTGACCCCGTGACGTATCAAAATCTCACGGCGTGAAACCATCAGGCTGGCGAGTTTTTTTATGCGGACACGCAATACGCGGTCTGAACTGCTTTTGCCTTTGACTTGTTGCATCACTTTAGAAAAATCAACTGCAGCCCGCTGTAAAGCAGCAGCCGCGGCCACCAAAGCACCCGGGTCAGTCTCAATCAATGTTCGAGACACCCGCTCCAACTCACTTTCGACAAGATTGAGTGCAGAGTCAATGACCGAGATATTCATGGTTTTCCCCTGAAAACCAGAAAAAATGAACTTACCTCTGAGTGCGCTTGAGCATGTCCTTGGCACTCGAGAGCAATTTGTCGGCGATCACCTCGGGATTGACCACGTAGGTTCCCTGAGAAATGGCCGCTTTCACCGAATTGACCTTTGCGGTATCGACTTCTGCCGATGCCCCGGCGCTGCTTGACTCCAGCGTGCGGGCCAAGCTTGACACCGTGACCGCCACACCGGCGGACTGGGTCCCTTTCGGGGCTCCAGATTTTGCCAAAGTGCTGGCACTTGGCGCGCTCTTGGCAGCCAAAGCTGTGGCGTTGTTGCTGATAACAACTGGATTTTCGGGCGTGGAACTGATTTTCATGGTGCTCTCCAAAACTACTGTTGGTGTAGCCTCGTAGGATCACTTTCGACAAAAACAGCCCAGACTTTAACCTTATTTTCAAATCAGCAAGAAAATTCATAATTCAAGCCTCACGGTGCGACTATCCACCACCATGCCACTGATCGTGCGGCCGTTGTCTGTCCGGACTCTGACTGACTCGCCAACCACTCCGGCAGACACCGCCTGAGCACTGGTGGCAATTTCAAAACCACTCCCCCGGGCCAGTACCCGAACCTGGGTACCCGCCTGAAAGACCTGCGCCGACTTCACCATGTCTTGTCTTAATGGCTGACCGGTGCTCAACATCCGCGTTGAGATGTGCCCCAACCAATCGACTGAGCTAGCCACAATCGGACTGTTGAGTTCGGCCCAATCCACTTCAGCCAGCATTGCATCCGACTCCGACAGCACCGCACCAGGTGCCACGTTACCCCGAATCACCCAGGCTGAACCAAATGCCCTCACGGTGATGGGCAAAAAGACATTCCACTTGGTCACCCCCTGAACACAACGCAGGCCCAATCGGGTTTTCCCCCAAAGCCGGTTCCCCACCGGCAAGTAAGGATCGACTTGCTCACAGGGCGTAAGTTTTAGATTTCGATCAATTTCTCCGAGCGACACCTCCATCCGCAGTGGAGAGGTATTCGCAGCAGCAACTTTGAGCAGATTTTCATCAATCCAGCGCTGCACACCAGCAGACACCTCTGCTTTGACAGCGGCGGGTGCCACAGTTTGCGCGTCAACTGCTGTGCCAAAAGCCATCAGCAACACGGCCAACAATGCGCAGACATCACGGGCAAATTTTCCAGGCAGGGCAGTCATCAATGGCTCCTTTAGCAACGACCTTTACTGTACCCAAGACCGCGATGAACAAGTCGTACAAGTAAGCGCTGTTTTTCCCTCTATTTGAGGTTTAGAAATCCAGCGAACTTTTCATAATCATTCAATAGTCAACTTAGAGGTCGATATCAGCAGATGTCGGCTCACGAAATTCGAGGTGTCGCATGTTTGCCAATATGACCAGCAGTTTGGACCTACACGCCAAAGCCTTGGTGCTGCGCGCTGAGCGCCAACGCATCATTGCCAGCAACATTGCGAATGCTGACACACCAGGGTATGTGGCAAGGGATCTCAATTTCAAGGAAGCGTTAACGCAAATGACTCAAACCAGCGCAAGCGAGCTTAACGGTGGGGCCAACCGACTGAGTTTCAACGGTGCCACAACGGCAACGCACTCCAAACACTTTGCCTTGCCCAGTTCCAGCGATAGCCAGCTTACCGGAACCTCGGCCCTGGCTTATGCCATTCAAAGTCAACCCAGCGTCGATAGCAACAGCGTCGACCTGGATCGCGAACGCGCCAGTTTTGTTGATAACTCGGTGCGCTACGAATCTACGCTGCGCTTCATTAACGGCCAATCCAAGACGCTTTTAAGCGCCATTCAAGGTCAATAAACACAAGCGCCCAAGGAAGAACCACCATGTCGATGTTTTCAATTTTCAATGTCTCGGGCAGCGCCATCAGCGCCCAGTCACAGCGTCTCAACGTGGTTGCCAGCAACTTGGCCAACGCCGACGCAGTGGCTGGCCCTGACGGTCAAGCCTATAAAAGCCGGCAGGTGGTGTTTCAGACGGTTCCTATGGGCACCGATGCGACCGCT
>CAIYNH010000059.1 GCA_903927495.1 uncultured beta proteobacterium | reverse complement strand
GGCTTGCTCGGCGTAAATTCACACAAACGCAGACCAGGCCGAAAATCGCCAAGACCAAATCGGCATATCAAACCGCATCCGAGCATGGCTTACAAAGGGTGAGGCTTAAGTTCGCAGCATTGCAGCCATACCCCAGTCGAATTCAACCATCATATAAGGAGTAAACCCCCGCAGATGCTGCATTAGAAACTATGAATTGGATAGCTAAAAGTGACTAATTTCACAAAAATATGGGAGTAAACATGGCAACTACGATAACAATGGGCACATCACCCAAGGTATTGATCGTCGAAGACGATGACTTCATTCGAGAAATCTTGTGCATCATGCTCTTGGCGCTTGGCGTAACCACTATCCATTTCGCTAGCAACGGACGCCACGCACTGCGACTTATTGGCGATCAGGCGCTGCCGTTTGATCTTTGTCTTTGCGATATTTTCATGCCTGAAATGGACGGCATTGAGTTTGTTGACCATCTAAGCACACAGAGTTACAACGGCGACATTATTTTGATCAGCGGTGGCGATCCCGGGATGTTAGACATTGCCAAGCTCATAGCCCAGGGAAACGGGTTGAATGTACTCGCCACGCTGACAAAACCGCTGACATTGATAGCGCTGACGCAAGCCCTGCTATCCGCGACTGCTCAGTCACCCTATTTGACTACGGTTTATCCTTACAACACCCGTCAAATAAGCGTGAGAAGCTATTAACTTGAGAGCAAATTGTGTTGCATCGCGTAGCGCATCAGGTCGGCCATGTTGTCTACTTGCAGCTTCTCCATCAGGCGCGTTTTGTGGGTGCTGACGGTTTTGCTGCTGATAAACAGTTGTTCACCGATGGCAATCAGGCTGTGCCCTCTGGTCAGGAGGCGAAAAATCTCTAGCTCACGTTCCGAAAGTTTCATGTGCGGTTCAGCAGTATCAGCAAGTAACATTTTTACGGCGATGCCCGGGTCAATATAGTTGCCGTGTGCCGCAACCGTTCGAATGGCGTTAAGTAACACAACCGGCTCGCAATTTTTGGTGATGAAACCACTGGCCCCGGCCCTGAGCATGCGCGCCGCCACGGATGGCTCGTTGTGCATGCTGAGCATCAAAATGGGCAAGTCGCACTGTTGCTCCTTGATCTGAGCGATCAGTTCCGCGCCGCTGAGACCGGGCATGTCCAGGTCCAGTAACAGCAGGTCGCACGACTGCTGGCGCAGTCGCTCCAGCACCTCGGTGCCGTTGGCGGCCTCACCCACCACCTGAAAATCTTTCACCAGTGCAAATATCTGCTTCAGGCCGCCGCGCACGAGGGCATGGTCATCGGCAATCAGAAGGCGAATCATGTTGTTACTCCAGGCTTGACCATGCGTATCGGAACGCTGACCACAATCACGGTTCCCTGGCCCGGCGCACTCATGATTTCTGCGCGCCCGCCCAGGGCAATGGCCCGCTCGCGCATGCCCAAGAGCCCAAACGATTTGGCCTGCGACACTTGCGCCGTCGCAAAACCCCGGCCGTTATCACGCACCTCCACGCCCAGCGTATTGCCGCTGCAACTCAGCGTGACCAGCACCTGGCTGGCCTGGGCATAACGGCTGATGTTGGTGAGTGACTCCTGCACAATCCGATAGACCTCCATGCCTCGGCTTTCATCCATGGCAATGGAGTCATGCTGAGTGCTAAATGCACATGCAATCGAGTTGCGCCTGGTGAACTCGGTACACAGGCTCTCAATCGCGACGGGCAGACCCATGTCCAGCGCTATCGGGCGCAGGCTGGTTGCCACATTGCGCACGCACTGGAAGGCACGGTCAAGCAAGGTTTTCATGACGTCAATTTTTTCAGTCAAGTCCGGGTCAAGTGGGCCAAAACGCATCCCCATGAGCGACAAATCCATGCGCAGGGCCGTCAGGACCTGCCCCAGTTCGTCATGCACTTCCCTTGCAATGTGCTTGCGTTCATTTTCCATGGCTGTGGTGTTGAACGCCACCAAGGCCCGAAACTGTTGGTTCGACAGTGCAATTTCCGCATTCACCGCCTGGGCGAGCTCGGCTGCTCGAAGTTGCTTGTTTTCCGTGATGTCTTGCACCGTGCCACGCAGGCCTGTAATTTTCCCGCTGTCATCGCGCTGGACTTCACCCCGGCCCATCACCCACCGTTTTGGCCGAGAGGAATCGACCATCAGCTCCAGTTCGATCTCATACGATTCACCGCTTTGAAAGGCTTTTTTGACGGCCTCCAACAAGCGTGCCGCACTCTCATGGGTATAGCTTTTCTGGTGCTCCTCAAAATTGGGTGGCATTGAAGTCTTCGGCACGTAACGGTAAATACTGTAAACCACGTCCGACCAGTAGAGCGCGCCGGATGCCACATCCCACTGCCAACTGCCAACACGGCCAATCCGCTGCGCCTCCTGCAATAAACTCGCTGACTGCGCCAATTTGCGCTCTGCCTGCTTGGATTCGGTGATGTCGGTATGGGTCACCACTACGCTATGGTTATCTGCATTCAAGGGCGTGACGGCCATGGCAAACCAGCGGTGCTGCGTAGGCGAATGGCAGGGATATACAAACTGGAAAATTGGCACGGTGCCGTCGATCACACGCATGATGCCGTCCCTGGCCAGCGCCGCATCGTCCGACGAAGGGCTGCCACTTGCAGCCCGGCATAGGTCCAGATAATTGACTCCAATGTGCGTGTTGGCGGGTGGCGCGCCATTGTCCAGCGCAAACTTTCGCCAGGCCTCGTTGACCGCCACGATGGTGCCGGCCTGGTTCAAAACTGCGATTTGCGAGGGTACCGAGTCCAAAATGGCATTTCGGAATTGCTCGTTGGCCAATGCCAGTGCTTCGGCATGCTTGCGTGCAGTGATGTCGCTCAGCACAATCCGCAGCGCGGGTGCGCCATCGTCTCCGGTTGCGGCAATGGCTTGCAGGCTGATCCAAGCCTCAGCTTCGCCAGCTTTGACCAAACGCAGTTCGCATGACTGCGCGCTACCGCTGGCGAATGCCTGCTTGCCTAGCAGGTAGTAGCGGTCGGCATCGGGGCTGGGCATGAAGGCGGGCAGCGCCTTGCCAATGAGCAACGAGCGTGGCGGGCCCAGCAGGGTCGCAGCGGTAAGGTTGGCCTTCAGGATCAGCGCCTGCTCGCTAACGGTAAGGTAGCCCACGGGTGCCAGGTTGTAAAAGTCGAAGTAACGTTCCTGTGCAGCTTCGAGTTCCGCGTGGGTGCGGCGCAGCTCGTGGTTTTGCAGCTCCAGCTCAATCTGGTGCAAATGCAGGTCTTCCAGCACTTCGCTCATGGCTTGCGGCGACTGGTCAGCGGCATCGCTCATGGGTGCAGTCCGGGGTGCAGCACATGGTTCACCGTAACGCACACCAGGCGGCATCGGGCTTCCAGGTGGTGGCCCAGGCGGGTACCTGGTCGGCTGGCATGGGTCTGGCAATGCCGTAACCCTGGGCCAGCTCGCAGCCCAAGTGCAGCAGTGCGGTGCCGTGCGCTACGGTTTCCACACCTTCGGCAATCACCTGGCACTTGAAGGCTGCTGCCAGGCCAATCACGCCTTGCAAAATGGCCAGATCGTCGGAGTCATCGAGCATGTCGCAGATAAAACTCTGGTCAATCTTGAGCATCGCCACCGGCAGACGTTTAAGGTAGGTGAGCGATGAGTAGCCGGTGCCAAAGTCGTCCAGCGCAAACTTGACGGCCATCCGCGCACAGGCTTCAATCACTTGGGACACTTGTTCAATGTCTTCTAGTGCACTGGTCTCCAGCATTTCGAGCTCCAGGTTGGCCGGATTGACCTGTGGGTTCGCAGCCAGAACGGCTTGTAATCGCTCCACAAAGTTCCTTTGCTGCAACTGGCGTGCACCGATATTGACGCTGACTGGCAGGTTCAGTCCAGCGCTGTGCCAGATCACGATTTGGCTCAGGGCGCTGCTGATCACCCACTCGCCCACGGCAATGGCCAGCGGATGATCTTCGATCACCGGTAAAAACTCGGCCGGAGCCAACAGCCCTTGTTCTGGATGCTGCCAACGAATGAGGGCCTCGGCTCCGATGATTTTGCCGCTGCGCATATTCACCTTGGGCTGGTAGTGCAGCACGAACTCGCCTCGTTCCAGCGCCAATCGAATACGCGCCAGGCTTTCGTGGTGGCCGCGGATGCTGCTGTCCAGCACGGCATCAAAGACGTGATAGCGGTTCTTGCCGGCCAGCTTGGCCTGGTACATGGCCTGGTCGGCCTGCCGCACGAGCTGTTCGGCTTCAATGTGCTGGGCCTGCGGATAGAAGGTCACCCCGACACTGGCTGAACCCTGCAGCACCAGCTCGCCCAAATGCACCGGCGCAGCAGCACCGTCCAAGAGCCGGGTCAGCAAGGGCACGCAACTGGCGCTGCCTTCCAGGTCGATCAGCACGGCCACAAACTCGTCGCCGCCTATGCGTGCTAGCGTGTCACCTTCTCGCAGGGCGGTTTTCATGGCGGTGGCCACGGCCATCAGGAACTGGTCGCCTACCTCATGCCCATGGCGGTCATTGACGGCCTTGAAGCCATCCAGATCCAGGTAGACCACGGCCACCCGTTGGTCACGCCGCTGAGCTTGGGCCATGCCCTGTTGCAGCCGATCGGCGAGTAGCAAGCGGTTTGGCAAATTGGTCAAGGCATCAAAGTGGGCGATGTATTCCAACTGACTTTGGTGCGCCTTCACAGCAGTGATGTCGGTGAACAGCGCTACATACTGCTGAGTGGTACCAAGTACATCGCGCACGTTGCTGATCGTGCGCAGTTCGGCGAAGACCTCGCCGTTCTTGCGCCGGTTCCAGATTTCACCGCTCCAGTGGCCCTGTTCGGTCAAGTCGCGCCACATGGCGGAATAGAAATTCTGGTCTTGCCGTCCGGCGCTGAGAAAGCGGGGGTTCTGGCCAATGGCTTCGTCCCTGCTGTAGCCCGTGATGCGGGTAAAGGCATCGTTCACTTGAACCACGATACCGCTGGCATCGGTGATCAAAATGCCCTCGCGGGCATGGCCAAAGACACTGGCGGCAAGCTCGAGTTTGGCCTCAGCTTGTTTGCGCGTGCTGATGTTGCTGACGGCAATGTGCTGCACCCACTTTCCGGCATCATCCAACGCCACCGTGCTGGCCAACTGTACCCATACCGAGGTGCCAATACCGCCCTCGACTGCATTGGCCTGGCGCAAGCGCAACTCACAAACTTGAGCTGCGTCACCCTCGAGCAGCAGTTTGTGATGCCGGTACCAGCACTCTTGGTCGAGTTGAAAGACAAATTTTGTAAACCGGGGCTGCTTGGCGAGCGCGCTGCGCGTCACACCCAGCAGGGTGGCCAGGGTCAGGTTGGTTTGTACCAGCAGCCCGGCTTCATTCACGCTGCAATAGCCTACCGGGGCCAGGTCGTACAGTTCCACATAACGGGCAAGGGAGACATCCAGCGCGTCCTTGGCCAGGAGCAACTCTTCGTTTTGCATCTCCAGCTCGATCTGGTGCACGCGCAACTCAACGAGCGTTTTTTGCAACAATTCGCTGCTCAGGTACTTGTCGTCTCTGGACGTGCCCGCCACATAGTGCTGCGCAAGTGCCTCGGCGCGACGCCTCAGCGCCAGGCTGTCTGGCTTGGCCGGGACAGGGTCTGACGGTGGACTGGGGTGGACGCTCATGTGGACTCTTGCGATGAATCCCCTACCTTGGCGCGCTCGGTGGTGGCGATGGCGTACATCTTGCCAGTGTTGTCGAGCAAGGCGGTGGCGATGATGGACACCTCCAGCACCGCGCCCTTGGAAGTTAGGCGCTGGGTGAGGTAGGGCTGCAAGACCTCACTGCGGCTCAGGCTGGCCAGGGTGCTCAGGTCGCCTTCACGAAAAGCGTCGGGAGTGCGCTCGCGCACGTTCATTTGCAGTGCTTGCGCCTCGGTCCAGCCATACAAACGCACTGCGCCAGGGTTCCAGGCGAGGGTTTTACCGTTAAGGTCTTGTACGGTGATGGCATCATGCGCATCACGCACGACCACGGCCAGGCGCAGCAGGTCATTGGTTTTGTGCAGCGCCTCGCGTGTCTTGACCATCTCGGTAATGACCACAAACGAGATCACCGCACCCTCGATCACGTTGTCGAGCGTGCGGTAGGGCTGGATGCGCAGGGTGTACCACTGGCCTTCCGGGGTCTGCACTTCGCGCTCAATCGGCACTAGGGTATTGAGCACCGCCTTGATGTCGGTCACCAGGTCAGTGTAGCCCACCAGGTTCGAGACAATGTGCGCCACCGGGCGGCCCACATCCGACAAAATCAGGTTAATGATGCTGCTGGCGGCCGGGGTAAAGCGCAGGATGCGCAGCTGGAAGTCCACAAACACCGTGCCCACGCCGGTGCCGGCCAGCAGGTTGTTCATGTCGTTATTGGCACGCGACAAATCGATGACCTTGGTTTGCAGCTCGGTGTTGACGGTGGCCAACTCTTCGTTGACCGATTGCAGCTCCTCCTTGGAAGTCTCTAACTCTTCATTGGTGGATTGCAGTTCTTCGTTGACCGACTGCATTTCTTCGTTGCTGGATTTAAGCTCTTCGTTGGAGCTTTCCAGCTCTTCGTGGGTGCTTTGCAAATACTCGTCTTTGGCACGCAGTTCTTGTGTCAGTGCCTGAATGCGGGCCTGGGTGTCAGGGGCTATGCCTGCGCCGCGCGCAGTCGCTGCTGCCATGGCAACTTCGGTGGGCTCGGGCGCTTCTTCCAGCATCACCAAGTACAGCGGGGCGTCTGGGGTGCCCGGCGTAGCGGTGGCGACCGGGTGCACGCTGATGTTGACTTGGGTGTAGTGCCCATTGGTCTTGACGCGGATGTTGGGGGCAAAGCTGGTGGTTTGCGTGGTCACGGCATGGTGCAGCGCCGTGCTTAAGCTTGGGCGCAGGCCTTCTCGTGCCATTTTCATGATGTTCTGAATGCCTGCCTCACCGGCCGTTGGCTCTAGGTACGTGCCGGTGCGTCCGTGCAAGTAGACGATGTCGCCGCCCGCATTGACCAGCGCACTGGCCGGAGCAATGTAACGCAGCAGCGCCTGTTCCATCAGCTCGCGCAGTGGCAGTTTGGTGGGATAAGCTGTTTTCTGCGACCCGCGAGCGGGCAGCGACTGGTCGACGGCCTTTACGGGTGCCATAAAACGACTCAATGCGCTGCGCTGCACGCCCAGCAGGTCTTCTTTGCGCTGGTACAGCTTGGCCTTGCGATCCAGCACGGTAAACAGGCTGTCAAATTCGCCCACCCCTTCAGAGCTGCCCAAAAACAGCATGCCTGCGGGGTTGAGCGCGTAGTGAAACAGCGGGATCAGCTTCTTTTGCAGATTACTGTCTAGATAAATCAGCAGGTTGCGGCAACTGTTGAGGTCGAGCTTGGAAAACGGGGGGTCTTTGATCAGGTCTTGCTCAGAGAACACCAGCAGGTCGCGAATGCCCTTGTGAATGCGGTAGGCCAGGCCCCCGGGTTCAAGCGTAAAAAAACGTGCCAGCCGCTCGGGGCTGAGGTCGGCGGCAATGCTGGCCGGGAACAGGCCGATGCGGGCACTGGTAATGGCGCGGCTGTCAATGTCGGTGGCAAACACCTGCACGGTGTAGCTTTGCTTGAGGGCCTCCATGCGCTCAAACAGCAAAATGGCCAGCGAAAAGGCTTCTTCCCCGGTGGAGCAACCGGCGGACCAGACCCGAACGGTGCTGCCGGCTGCCTTGGCTGCAAACAGCTTGGGAATGACGTGCTTTTCAAGCACCTGAAAAGCCTCGGGGTCGCGAAAGAAGTTGGTCACACCAATCAGCAGGTCCCGAAAAAGGGCTTCTACCTCAGGCGGCGTTTGTTGCAAGTATTTGACATACGCGTCGATGGTTTCTATCTGGTGCACCGCCATGCGCCGCTCGATGCGTCGGTAAATGGTGCTTGGTTTGTACTGCGAAAAATCGTGACCGGTCTGAGCCCGCAGCAATACAAAAATCTTTTTCAGCGCACCCTCGGTCTTTGGAGTGACTGGCAGAATCGTGCGCGGCAGCTTGCCAAAGGCATGGGCAGCGTAAGTCATCAGTTGCGTGGGCATTTCGGCCGGTGGCAACTGGTAGTCCACCAGGCCAGTGGCAATGGCGTTGCGCGGCATGCCGTCAAACTCGCTGGAAGCAGTGTTTTGTGCCATCACCATACCGCCGGCATCCTTGATGGCGCGCACGCCCAGGGTACCGTCGCTGCCGGTGCCCGAGAGTACGATGCCAATGGCGTGCTCGCGCTGATCGTCGGCCAGGGACTGGAAGAAATAGTCAATTGGCAGGCGCTGCCCGCGCGGAGCGACCGGCTCCAACAGGTGCAGCGTGCCTTGCAAAAAGGCCATATCGTAGTTAGGCGGAATGATGTAGGCACAGTTGATTTTTACCGCCATGCCGTCTTCCACCTCGAACACCTGCATGCGGGTGTAGCGGCGAATCAGATCACTGAGAATGCTTTTGTGGTCGGGTGCCAGGTGCTGCACCAGCACAAAGGCCATGCCCGGATCCTGGTCAGTGGGCATGCCGGAGAAGAAGGCCTCAAAGGCCGCCAAACCACCGGCCGAGGCACCGATGCCGACAATCGGGAACGTGGTGGGATTTGCGTCCATGCCATCGGCAGATGCACTCTCGCCCTTCACAACATTCATAATTGCATGGGTGATTTGCCCGCTTAGCGAATTTTTTTTCATGGTGACCTCTTGCCGCAGGTCCAATTGGTTATCAGTAACCTTGCAGCAGTGGCTCGAGTTTACGTCCTGAGGTTCAAAGCGGGCTAGTTTTCTTCCCGCAAATTGGGCCAACATGAAGCCATTTCAGACATTCCAGCTGGATGTCTACGAGAATAGAATTTTGGAGGTCAACACCGTTGATTTCACTGGAGATCTAGGTAACGGGGGGTGCTGGGCTGTCGAACCCGGGGGTACTGGAGCGAGGCAAGCCAAATTCGAATTTATTCAACAACGCCCACCAACTCTGCAATCAACGACTGTTTGTCCACCATGCTCTTGTCCGATTGCACCAAGGGTAGGGACTTCATGAAGATAATACGACTTGGCAGCATATAGGAGGCAAGGTGCTGTTTTAATTCAAACAGGATTTCCTTGTCACTGATTTCGTTGCGAGCAGAATAGACCATGACAATCTCTTCTTCGATAGCCTCGTTAGGTCTGCCAAAAACAGCGCACTGGCTAATTAGTGGAATATTCCGTTGTACTACGGACTCAATT
>CAIYNH010000058.1 GCA_903927495.1 uncultured beta proteobacterium | reverse complement strand
TAGCGGCGTATTTCTTCTATAAAAATTAAACCAGCAGAGCGTTTACGCGCTTGACGTAGGCAGCCGGATCTGCCGGCAGGCCACCTTCGGCTAGCAGGGCTTGGTCAAACAGGATGTGGGCCAGGTCATTGAAGTGCACCGAGCCGTCGAGTTTTTTCACCAGTGGATGTTCGGCGTTCACTTCCAGCACCGGTTTTACTTCAGGCGCCGTTTGACCGGCTTGTTTCAGCATGCGCGCCAGTTGCGTGCTCATGCCATGGTCTTGCACTACCAGACAAGCGGGGGAGTCCACCAGACGGGTGGTCACACGCACGTCTTCGGCTTTGTCTTTCAGTGCCTCTTTAAGCTTGGCCAGCAAAGGTTTGAAGGTTTCGGCGGCCTCCTCAGCTGCTTTCTTTTCTGTCTCGTCTTGCAGTTTGCCCAAATCGACCGCACCCTTGGCTACGCTTTGCAGCGGCGTGCCATCAAAGTCTTGCAGGTAGTTCAGCGCCCACTCATCGACCCGGTCGGTCATGAGCAGAACTTCGATACCTTTTTTCTTGAAGACTTCCAATTGCGGACTGTTTTTGGCAGCTGCTGCATTGTCTGCGGTGATGTAGTAGATGGCTTCCTGGCCGTCTTTCATGCGCGCCTTGTAGTCGGCAAAACCTACGCTCACGGTGTCGGTGGTGCTGGAGGCAAAGCGCAGCAACTTGGCCAAACGCTCTTTGTTGGCAAAATCTTCGCCCAGACCTTCTTTGAGCACAGCGCCAAATTCGTTGTAGAACTTGGTGTATTTGCCGTGCTGGGCTTTGTCCTCTTCTGACACCACATCGGTTACGCCGTCTGCCGAGGCTTCGGGTAACTTGTCATTTTTCGCCAGGTCTTCGAGCATGCCGAGCACACGTTTGGCACAGCCCTCACGGATCGCTTTGACATCACGGCTTTCTTGCAGCAATTCGCGCGAGACGTTCAGTGGCAGGTCACTTGAGTCCACCACACCTTTGACAAAGCGAAGGTAAGTGGGCAGCAGCGCTTCGGCATCGTCCATGATGAAAACGCGTTTCACATACAGCTTGACGCCTGCCGATTTCTCGCGGTTGTACAAATCAAACGGTGCTTTGCCCGGGATGTAGAGCAACTGCGTGTATTCAGTGCTGCCTTCGACACGGTTGTGCGTGTGCGCCAGAGGGGCTTCAAAGTCGTGGCTGATTTGCTTGTAAAACTCTTTGTATTCGTCTGCGCTGATGTCTTTCTTGGCTCGTGCCCAAATGGCATTGGCCTTATTGACGGTTTCCCAGTCGCCGGTCTTGACCATGCTGCCGGGTTGCCTGCCGCCTTTTTCGTCGCTTGGGTTGATCAGTTCGCCATCTTTCCATTCTTCTTTTTCCATCAGAATGGGCAAGCTGATGTGATCCGAGTATTTGTTGATGATGCTCTTGACCTTCCAGGCTGATGCATAGTCCATGGCATCGTCGCGCAGGTGCAGGGTGACGCTGGTGCCACGCCCAGCCTGGGTGATGTTTTCCACTTCAAAATCACCGGCACCACCGCTGATCCAGCGCACGCCTTCTTCGGCCTTCATGCCGGCGCGGCGCGAATCGACGGTGATTTTGTCGGCCACGATAAAGCCGGAATAAAAGCCCACGCCGAACTGGCCAATGAGTTGTGAGTCGGCCTTTTGGTCGCCGGAGAGCTTCGAGACAAAGTCTTTGGTGCCGCTTTTGGCGATGGTGCCAAGGTGGTCAATGGCTTCCTGGGTGCTCATGCCAATGCCGTTATCGGAAATGGTCAGCGTTTTGGCGTCCTTGTTAAAGGTGACCTTGACTTTAAGTTCGGTGTCGCTCTCGTACAAACCACCGTCATTGATGGCTTCAAAGCGCAGTTTGTCGCAGGCATCAGACGCATTTGAGATCAACTCGCGCAGGAAAATCTCTTTGTTGGAGTACAGCGAGTGGGTCACCAAGTGCAGCAGTTGCGCGACTTCAGCCTGAAAGGAAAGTGTTTGTTTGGTCATGAAAATAGCTAAGGTTTCAAAAATGGGGCCGATGCCAGTGTGGATCGGAATCGCGGAAGCTGCTAATTATGGGCGATGGCGGGGTTTTCAAGAGCTGTGCTGCGCTCTCCTTGATCGTGCTCAAATAGGGCACTGCAAGAGTCTGGACAATAGCTTATGCAGTTTGCGTGATCCTGCGCTTGGGGCTTGACCCCGGCCTTTGGTGCGAGTCAGGTAAGTCGGGATGCGCACATTGCCAAAACGCTGGTCACTGCCGATGCCAATTGGGTATTGATAATTTTGGCAGCTCCCAGAACTCGCCAAGCAACTTTAAAGAGGTTTCATTGATGCTGAATCTGCAATTTCCAAGCCGCGTCAAGCTGGTCGAGGTTGGCCCCCGAGATGGGCTACAGAACGAGAAGCAGCAAGTACCGGCTGCTATAAAAATTGAACTTGTGCAGCGCTTGCAGGCGGCCGGTTTGAAAGAAATCGAGGTCACCAGTTTTGTCTCACCCAAGTGGGTGCCACAAATGGCCGACAACGCTGAAGTCATGGCCGGAATTCAGCGAAAAGCCGGCGTGCGCTATTCGGTACTGACACCCAACCAGCAGGGCTTTGAGGCGGCGCTGCTCAGTCAGCCCGACGAAATTGTGGTGTTTGGCGCTGCCAGCGAAGCCTTTAGCCAAAAAAACATCAATTGCTCCATAGCTGAGAGCATCGAGCGCTTTGCACCTGTGGTAGCGGCGGCGCGCGGTGCCGGTATTTACGTTCGGGGCGCCATGAGTTGTGCTGTAGGCTGCCCGTATGAGGGTGATGTTGCTCCTGAGCGGGTGGGTTATCTGGCCGGGCTGATGAAGGGCATTGGCGTGCAGCATGTGGGTGTGGCCGACACCATCGGCGTGGGTACCCCATTGAAGGTGCAACGGGCGGTGGAAGCAACGCTCAAGCACTTCGATATCGATGATGTGTCTGGCCACTTTCACGACACCTATGGCCAAGCCCTCGCTAATACCCTGATTTGCCTGCAACTGGGGGTCTGGCAGTTTGACACTTCGGTGGCAGGTCTGGGTGGCTGCCCGTATGCCAAAGGCGCTACTGGAAATGTAGCAACTGAAGACGTGGTGTATTTGCTGCACGGGATGGGGATCGAGACCGGCATCGACCTTGATCGATTGATCGATGCGGGACAGTTCATCAGTGACTTTTTGGGTCGCTCGACCAACGCGCGCGCGGGCAAAGCGCTGTTCAACAAGCGGCAGGCATGATGTCTGGCGCTGAAGTCCAACCATTGCCAGACGGTGTGCAGCGTGTGGCGCAGGTATTGAGTGCCAAGGGGCACCCGCATGTTCCCGTGATGCTTGACGATGCTGCCCGCACGGCGCAACAGGCTGCTGATGCGCTAGGTATTGCGCTCGGACAAATTGCCAAAAGCATCATCTTCAGGCGCAAGCCCGATGAGGTGGCGGTGCTGGTCATTACCTCGGGTGACCGGCGGGTGGATGAAAAAAAAGTGCAGGCGCTGGTCTGCGTGCAGGGCCAGAAGCTGGGCCGCGCCGATGCTGAATTTGTTAAAACCAGCACGGGATTTTCGATCGGCGGTGTGTCTCCCGTGGGCCACGCCAATGTGCCGGTCACCCTGATTGACCGTGACCTGCTGCGTTTTAACGAGATTTGGGCAGCAGCCGGGCATCCGCATGGTGTTTTCAGGCTTCATCCAGACGATTTAGCCCGGCTGACGGGCGCGCCCGTGGTTGACGTGGCTCTTCAGGTTGCCTTGCCATGACGCTCGATGTTGCTATGCAAACAATAGCTGCTTATGCAACAGCAGTATCTGCCAATGCCGAAAATGAGGCTTGGCCCATACCTTCGCCGTGTATCTCCACCTGCATCATGGATGGTGATACCGGCTTGTGCCAGGGCTGCTTGCGCACGCTTGATGAAATTCGACTCTGGGGCAATGCCGATCAGGACGATAAACGTGAAATCTGGGCGCAAATCGCGCTGCGGCTGCAGGAGCAACAGGTGTGAAGCACATTTCTTTTTACCTTGATTTCATCTCGCCTTATGCCTACCTGGCTTTTGCAGCCATGCCCGAGGCGCTGCTGGGCCAGAGCTACAGCGTGACCTACAAGCCGGTGCTGTTTGGGGCCCTGCTAAAGCACTATGGGCAACTGGGACCGGCCGAGATTGTTGGCAAGCGCGAGTGGACCTATCGGCAGGTGCTGTGGTTGGCAGGGCAACGCCAGCTTGATTTACAGATGCCAGCGGCGCATCCGTTCAATCCGCTCGGGCTGCTGCGTCTGGCCGTCGCCTGTGGTGCGCAGGGGCAACCCAGCCGCTATGTCTGCGAAGCCCTCTTTCAGCATGTCTGGCAGGACGGTCTGGATGCCACTGACCCGCAGCGCTTGAAATTGCTGACGGAACTTTTGAGCCCGGTGCGCCCCCCTGACAGCGACGATGTCAAGGCGCGGCTTAAAGCCAATACCGACGAAGCCATTACGCTGGGTGTGTTTGGCGTGCCGACCTTTGAAGTCGATGGCAAACTGTTTTGGGGCCTGGATGCGCTGCCCATGCTGGCTGGCTATCTGCGCCAGGAGCCTTGGTTTGATGGGCCCCAATGGGCTGGCGCTGCGGCAGTGCCGGTGAGCGTGAAACGCTAAGCCGAGTCCTGAACTTGCCGTAGGCCGGCAGGCGCGGGTAACAAGCAGCCTATGTGGTCAATGACCCGAAGACTGAATGATTACACTCAACGGTTAGTCTATAAGACGCTGGCAACACGTCTGATCAATACCTGAATACGAGTCCCTTGCCTGGGCGTGCTGCAGATCTGCAATGCAGCGCCGAGTTGCCTGGCCCGCTCACGCATCCCCAGTAGCCCCAGGCCCCGCATGACGGACTCACTCTCTGGCGAGAAACCCATGCCGTCGTCGTTAATCGTCAGTTCAACCTGGCCGTATTGCAGGCGCAGGCAGATTTCAATTCTCTTGGCTTGGGCATGTTTCGCGGCATTATTCAGGGCCTCCTGGGCAATGCGGTAGAGACCGCGCTCGATTGGTCCTGGCAATTCAGGCATGGTCTCGGGCAAGAGTGTCGTGATTTCCACATCACTGCGTTTGCTCAGGTCGGTTGCGAGATGGTTCAAGGCCGAGGGCAAGCCCAGCTCCAGCGCTACCGGTCGCAAGGCACGGCTGATGTCACGTACCGAGCTCACGCCCTCCTGGATGAGTTGCTGCATTCGCGCTGCAGTCGCTGGCGCAATATCGCGAATCATGTCAATCTCAAGTTTTAAGGTCGCCAGGGTCTGCCCTAGTTGGTCATGCACATCGCGTGCCAGTTCGGCTCGCAGCTCGTCAAATTCTTCCTGTTGTTGCAGCGTAAAGTGACGCAAGCGCTGCTGTGCGTCCTGCAAGGCCACCTCGGTGTTCTTGCGCGCAGTAACATCGCTCAGGACCACCCGCAAAATTCGCCGGTTATCAGGCAAGTCGATGACTGTGGCATTCAGCAATGTCCAAAAGAGCACGCTATCGTGACTCATCATCCGGATTTCACAGCTTTGCGCTTGGTCACTTTGCATTACCTGACTTCGCCACAGGTAAAAGGTATCCAGATCCTCCTTGAGCACAAAGCGCGACAGCATTTGTCCGAGCAAGCGGCTGCGTGTCAGTCCCAAGACACGGGCAGCGGCCATATTGGTTTCAAAAATGACACCCTTTT
>CAIYNH010000057.1 GCA_903927495.1 uncultured beta proteobacterium | reverse complement strand
TTGGCCAGCAGTGCGGCGGGATCGATCAAATATTTGAAGCGGTATTCGGCAAAGTAGGCAAAACGTGCGGCAAGGATGCCCCGCAGCTCCAACTGCACCAGCAGGGTCTTGAGCGGCAGCAGGCGGATGTTGCTGCGCTCTGACAAGGCCGTGAGCTGCACCTCCCAGGGCTGCTGCGGCGGCACCGCCAGAATCTCGCCCAGCACCAGGTCGATGCCGATGGGCTCGGGCGTGTCGCCATACACAAAGTTCTCCAGCACCTGCAGGCTGTCGCGGTTGGCCAGCACCAGGCAGTTGGCCGGCAAACCATCGCGGCCGGCGCGGCCAATTTCCTGGCTGTAGCCCTCAATCGATTTGGGCAGATCAAAGTGCACCACGTTGCGGATATTGCTTTTGTCAATGCCCATGCCAAACGCGATGGTGGCGACAATGCAGTGGTTGTTACCGGCCATAAAACGCTTTTGCAGGTCCACCCGCAACTCATGCGCCAGCCCGGCGTGGTAGGCGCTGGCCGCTACACCATGCTGGCTCAGGTGCTGGGCCACCTCTTCAGCTGTCTTTTGCAACGTCACATACACAATGCTGGCCTGGTCGGTCCGGGAGACGAGCCACTGCACCAGACGGCGCAGCTTGTCTGGGCCGCTGACCGGCTCAACCGTCAAATGCAGATTAGATGCCCAGGCACGCGTAAACGGAATTCCAAAATCGATCGGCTTCCTTGCCCGCCAGTGCGGATGCCATCTCGCCGCTCTGCTCGTTCAGCATCACGGCGAATTGGGTCTCGGCCAGCATCAGGACGATGAGCAGAGCCAGCAACGTCCATGCTGCTTTTTTCTGGTCACCCAACCAGTAGGGCTTGGCTAACTGGACGAATTGCTTCCACGCAGCCAACAAAGGCTAACCGGGTCGCGGGTCCGCTGGTGTCGTGCCCTGGGCGCGAAACGGATTGCCCGCAGCGTCGATCCGTGAAATTCCAGCTTCATGATGCTTGCTTTGCATGGAAGTTGAGAATGCGATTCTGGCCATTATTACCAAACCTCTGCAAGCGAAAAGTGCCACTAGCCCTCGAATACATTGCGCTGTCAGCTATCCGTTTGATAGCAACTCAGTAGCACACCGATCCAACCCAGCCAAGTGGTTGCCCGGTGGGGCGGAACTGGTTGGGCTTGGGTTTGTGAGTCAAATCGGGCTGCAGCCCTTGTGGAGTATGCGCAGGCAGCTATCAATTCAGGAATATCTGGCGTACCCAGTGGTTGGCTCTGCACGCGGTGAAGCTGGATATAAACCCAGTATCATCAGGCACCCAGCCCATGCTGGCACTGCCCCATGCCCGCCACTGCACGCCCAACGCAAGCGCATTCTCATGCGGGCGGGCAAGCGCTTGCAAAGCCCAAACTCTACAACCCGCGCCACCCCGAGCGGACTGTGCTGTACCAAACCATAGCCGAGCACTTCGAGACCTGGTTTGAGTTGGCAAGTGCAGGCCAGTTCGCCGGCCAGGGCGACCACCACACACCAAGCATTCTGAGACCTTGCGGGACAGACCGCAGTTACGCGCAGCGAACCAGCTCTGTCCCCAACTGGTTGTGAGTTTGCGCTGCTGTGCCCGCTGTGCGGTGGGCAGATGCGCCTGATCGCATTCA
>CAIYNH010000056.1 GCA_903927495.1 uncultured beta proteobacterium | reverse complement strand
GCCACCACCGAGTTCCAATTCGGTGCCAGCGTCGAACTGCCCGCGCCAACCGCCACGGGGGGTGAGTTCAAGCTGCGCCAGCACCAGGTTCTTGGGTGTCAGCAGTTTTTGCAGGGTCTGGTACGTGGCCAGCACCTGGGCCGACTGTCCATCGGGCCCATTCAGTCGCGGCAAGTCGTCCTGTTCGACCTCGCCCAGATTGGCTTCAAACACTTCACCAAAGCTGTTCACCAGGCGCGTGTCGCCCTCTACGCCCCAATACGCCACGGCCCGGTGTTCTTGCAACTGGACTTTCAAACGGTTCGGGAAGTCGCGCCGCACAATGGCTTGACGGACCCAGGGCACGGTCTCAAAAGCCTTGCGTGTGGTGTTCATATCGAGCGTGAAAATTGTGCCCTGCAAGCGCGGTACCACATTGGCGCGCAAGGTGATGGCGTTGTAGTGGGAGACATCGCCCGTGACCGTCATGCCGCGAATCTCAAATAGGGGCAGTTGCTTGGCCCAGCTCAGGACGCTGCTCAGCACCAGCAGTGCCAGCACTGCAAACAAGGCAGTGCCAGCCCAGTTCATGAGTTTCACATCCACTGGCAGGGGCGTGCGGATTTTCATGGGGCGGCGTAGTCCCGGGTGGCGCTGCACAGCACCTGCAGGCACAGCTCAGGGTAGCTGATGCCGGCTGCCTTGGCCGACATTGGCACCAGCGAATGGCTTGTCATACCCGGACTGGTATTGATCTCGAGCAGGTAAGGCTTGCGGGTGGCCGCGTCGATCATCACGTCAGCCCGGGCCCAGCCCCGGCAGCCCAGGCTTTTGTAGGCATCGAGTACCAATTGCTGAATATGCGCCTCTTCGCCCTGCGGCAAGCCGCAGGGCACCAGATATTGAGTGGTATTGGTGAAGTACTTGTTTTGGTAATCGTAGTTGCCGTCTGGAGCGACGATCCGGATCACGGGTAACACCTGCGTTTCTGTGCCACTGCCCAGCACCGCAATCGTGACTTCGTCGCCGGCGATGAATTGTTCACACAGCACCTCATCATCCAATCGGGCAGCCAGCGCAAAAGCGGCATCGCATTGATTTTCCTCGGTGACTTTGGTGAGTCCGATGGTGGAGCCTTCGCGCGCCGGCTTAACAATCATTGGGCTTCCCAGTTCGGCTAACGCAGCGCGGACAGCCGCAGCACTGTCGACCTTTTTCCAGGCCGGGGTGGGCAGTCCGTCGGCCCGCCAGATGTGCTTGGTCATGATTTTGTCGATGGCAATGCTGGAGGCCATGACACCCGGGCCGGTGTAAGGAATGCCCAACAACTCAAGCGCACCCTGAACCGTGCCGTCTTCACCATAGCGACCATGCAGGGCAATAAAGCAGCGGGTGAAACCCTGGCTTTTGAGCTCACCCAAATCGTGTTCGGCCGGGTCAAAGGCCTGCGCATTGACACCCTGGCTTTGCAGTGCCTGCAGCACACCGCTGCCCGACATCAGCGACACCTCGCGCTCCGCCGAGGTGCCCCCCATGAGTACGGCAACTTTCTCAGAATTAATATTAAATAGCCTCATAACGCGCATCCCTCTTGCGTGGACAGCTCCGACTTTTGTAGCAATTCCAAAACCCTGGCACAGACCGCGCCGATAGTGCCAGCGCCCATGCACAGGACCACGTCGCCAGCGCTGACGTTGTCAATGATGGCCTGCGGCATGGCGGCAATGTCGTCAACAAAGACCGGCTCAATGCGCCCCGCCACACGCAGGGCGCGCGCCAGACTGCGACCATTGGCAGCCACAATCGGCGCTTCACCAGCGGCATAGACCTCGGCCAGCAGCACCGCATCGGCTGAAGCCATGACCTTGACGAAATCGTCAAAACAGTCGCGGGTCCGGGTATAGCGGTGCGGCTGGAAGGCCAGCAACAACCGGCGTCCTGGAAATGCGCCGCGCGCTGCGGCCAGTGTGGCGGCCATTTCTACCGGGTGATGACCGTAGTCGTCGATCAGCGTGATATTGCCACCACCATTGGCGGCGCGAAGTGCTGGGTCGCCATAGCGCTGAAAGCGTCGGCCCACGCCTTTGAAGTTGGCCAGCGCACGCACGATAGCGTCATCAGCAACACCCAGCTCCACCGCCACCGCAATCGCTGAGAGCGCGTTGAGCACATTGTGGCGACCCGGCAAATTCAGCACCACCTCCAGATCGGGCAACACCACCCCGTTGCGCCGTTGCACCGTAAAAAACATCTGACCCTGCTCGGCCCGCACATTCACCGCCCGCACCTGTGAGTCGGTATCAAAGCCGTAGCTGGTGATGGGGCAAGTGACCTGCTGCACGATCGAACGCACCGCCGGATCATCGGTGCACAAAATTGCCGTTCCATAAAACGGCATGCGGTGCAAAAAGTCAACAAAGGCTTTTTTCAGGCGCTCAAAATCGTGCCCGTAGGTTTCCATGTGATCGGCATCGATGTTGGTCACCACCGCCATTATTGGCAACAGGTTCAAGAACGAGGCATCAGACTCGTCGGCCTCCACCACGATGTAATCGCCCTGGCCCAGGCGGGCGTTGGTGCCGGCGCTGTTCAAGCGGCCACCAATCACGAAAGTGGGGTCTAACCCGGCTTCGGCCAGCACACTCGCCACCAGGCTGGTGGTGGTGGTTTTGCCGTGCGTTCCGGCAATCGCAATGCCGGTTTTCAGACGCATCAACTCAGCCAGCATGAGCGCGCGCGGCACCACCGGAATGCGTTTGTCACGCGCGGCCAACACCTCGGGGTTGTTTCCATGCACGGCGGTGGAAGTCACCACCGCGTCGGCCGTGCTGACATGGCCTGGCGCGTGGCCGATGAAGGTCTGAATGCCCAAGGTCTGCAAGCGTTGCAGCGTGGCGCTATCCGACTGATCCGAGCCCGAGATGGTGTAACCAAGGTTAAACAAGACCTCGGCTATGCCTGACATGCCAACGCCGCCAATGCCGACAAAGTGGATATGTTTGATGGCGTGTTTCATAAAATAATGGGGGTCAGAGTCGAATTAATTTTCATTGGCAAAGCTCCTCGCAAGCCGCCACGATGCAGTCAGAGGCATCCAGTTTTTGCAACAATTTTGCCTCTAGCGCTTTATTCATCAGCGTAGTACGCTCTGTGTTTTGTAGCATTCCGGCCAACTCCTCAGGGCCCAGTCGGTTTTGCTGAATCAGCCAGCCAGCGCCCTGGTCAACCAGAAAGCGGGCGTTGCTGGTCTGGTGGTCATCCACGGCAAATGGGAATGGCACAAACAGCGCGGCCGCACCCACGGCGGCAATCTCGGTGACGGTGCTGGCCCCGGCGCGACAAATAATCAGGTCGGCATCGGCAAAGGCTTGTGCGGTGTCTTCGATAAAGGGCGTGAGTTGCGCAGCTACACCGGCGGCCGCGTAGTTGGCGCGCAAGGATTCAAGCTGTTTGGCACCGCTTTGGTGTATCACCTGCGGGCGCTGCTCAGCCGGTAGCCGGGCCAGCGCTTGCGGGACGATTTCGTTCAAGGCTTTGGCCCCCAAACTGCCACCGACCACCAACACCTTGAGCGGGCCAGTGCGACCCGCAAAACGCTGCCCCGGATCTGGCACGTTCAAAAATGCCGAGCGCAGCGGGTTGCCCACCCACTTGGCCCCCTTGATGACCAGGGGGAACGCAGTAAACACCCGATCGGCGACTTGCGCCAAGACCTTGTTGGCCAGCCCCGCCACTGAGTTTTGCTCATGCAGCACCAGGGGTTTACCCAACAGCACCGCCATCAGCCCGGCGGGAAAAGTGATGTACCCACCCAGGCCCAAAACCACGTCAGGTTTGACCCGGCGCAGCACCACAATGCTTTGCCAGAAGGCCCGCAGTAGGCGCAACGGCAGCAGTGCCATGGTAAGCAGACCCTTGCCACGCAGCCCGCCGAAGTCGATACCCTCAAACGCAAACCCTTGTGGTGGCACCAGTTGGCTTTCCATGCTAGCTTGCTTGTCGCCCGAACCGCCAAGCCAATGCACCCGCCAGCCGCGCTCGCGCAGAGCATGGGCGAGCGCCAGACCTGGGAAGATATGCCCACCCGTTCCGCCGGCCATGACCAGTGCACATTTACCTTTCGGCGTGCTCATATTCGCCCCCCTTGCATCAAGGTGCGGTTCTCTTGGTCAATTTTTAGGACCACGGCAATGGCCGCCAGATTGATCAAAATGGCGGAGCCGCCGTAGCTCATCAATGGCAGGGTCAAACCTTTGGTGGGCAGCGCGCCCAGGTTCACCCCCATATTGATGAAGGCCTGAAAACCCATCCAGATGGCCACCCCTTGTGCCACCAGACCGGCGAAAACGCGCTCCAGGGCGATCGCCTGGCGGCCAATGTGCATCATCCGGCGCACGATCCAAAAAAACAGGCCGATTACCAGTACCACGCCGATCAGGCCAAATTCTTCGCCGATCACGGCCAACAAAAAATCGGTGTGCGCTTCAGGCAGCCAGTTGAGCTTTTCCACACTGCCGCCCAAACCGACACCAAAAATTTCGCCGCGACCGATGGCGATCAGGGAGTGCGTGAGTTGGTAGCCCTTGGCCAGTGCGTTCTTTTCGCTCCACGGATCCAGGTAGGCAAAAATGCGTTCCCGGCGCCACTCGCTAGACGCAATCATCAAGCTGAACGCCACTATCAGCACGGTGGCGATCAAAAAGAACATGCGGGCATTGACACCGCCCAAAAACAGGATGCCCATGGCAATCACGGCGATCACCATGAAGGCACCCATGTCGGGTTCGGCCAAAAGCAGCACGCCAATCACCGCCACCGCTGCGCCCATGGGCCAGACCGCGCGGAAAAAACGCTCTTTGTCGTCCATTTTTCGTACCATATAGTCCGAGGCATACAACAGCACCGTGAACTTGGCCAGTTCGGAGGGTTGAAAGCTCAAGGGCCCCAGACCAATCCAGCGTCGTGCGCCATACACCACCTTGCCCACATGGGGGATCAAGACGGCCAGCAGCAGCAGCAGCGACAGCACAAACAACGGGCGCGCCGACTTCTCCCAGACAGAAATCGGTACCTGGTAGGCCAGCAGCGCGGTAATAAAGGCGATCACCAGCCAAAGCGCGTGGCGCACCAGAAAATAGTTGTGGGTGTATTTAGCAAAGCGCGGATTCTCAGGCATGGCGATGGAGGCCGAATAAACCATCACCAGCCCCCACAACATCAGCGCCACCGTGACCCACACCAGGGGTTGATCAAAGCCTTGCGCTTGTGTGGGTGCGGCACCGGTGGACGACAAACGGGTAGCTCCCAGCCGCACCGGCAACAGGTCACCCGGCTGCGCTTTGGCGCGACCCAGCCAGCCCAACAGGCTCATGCGGCGCCCAGTTGCCGTTTTCACAGACCAACCTCCAGCGCAACACCTGCTTCAGTTGCCAGGGCCTCAACGGCCTGCACAAACTCCCGGGCCCGGTGTTCATAGTTGTCAAACATATCAAAACTGGCGCAAGCTGGTGACATCAGTACCGCATCACCTGCCTGGGCCTGGGTACTGGCCTGGCTGACGGCATCAAGCATCGACACGGCATCCAGCAGTGGCACATGGGTGTGTTCCAGCGCGGTGCGCAGCAGCCCGGCATCGCGCCCAATCAGCAGCACCGCCCGCACGAAGCGGCTCACGGGCTCAGCCAAAGGTGAAAAGTCTTGCCCTTTGCCGACACCGCCCAAAATGAGCACAACCCGGCGTTCCGCCCCCAAGCCATGCAAGGCCGCCACGGTGGCACCCACATTGGTACCTTTGCTGTCATCAAAATATTCAACCTCGTTGACCGTCGCGACGGACTGCACCCGGTGCGGTTCGCCCCGGTATTCGCGCAGGCCGTACAACATCGGCCCCAAAGCGCAACCGGCGGCACCCGCCAGCGCCAAAGCTGACAGCGCATTGATGGCGTTGTGACGGCCACGAATGCGCAGCGCGTCAGCGGGCATCAGGCGCTGAAAGTACAACTCTTCAGCGGCTTCGCTGCGTTTGCGCTTGGTCGCGTCGGCATCCAGCGCGCGCACCAGCCAAGTCATGCCGTTGACCGACTCGATACCAAAATCTCCAGGCCGCCTGGGCATATCACCGCCAAACGTGATGCAGTCACGCTGCCGGGGTTTCTGCAACTTGAGCCTGACCGGTGGCGGCAGCATGCCCATCACCAGCGTGTCCTCGCGGTTGAGCACCATCAATCCATGCGCACCAAATACCGCTGTTTTGGCTTGCACGTAGGCGGCCATACTGCCGTGCCAGTCGAGGTGGTCTTGAGTAACATTGAGCACGGCCCCGGCACTGGGCTCAAAGCCGCGCTCGCCATCGAGTTGAAAGCTCGACAGCTCCAGCACCCAAACTTCGGGTAACGCGTCGGCATCGAGCCGCTGCATCAGCGTGTCCAACAGCGAAGGGCCAATGTTGCCAGCCACCGCCACGGTTTTGCCAGCGCGCTCAATCAGTTGCCCGGTCAGCGCGGTCACCGTCGTTTTGCCATTGGTGCCGGTGATGGCCAGTACCTTGGGCGCATAAGCGCGCTCGATCTGGAGCTGCTTTAAGGCCTGAGAAAACAGAGCTAATTCGCCTGTAATGCTTATGTAACTAACGTTAGCCGCTTCTGAAATTGTAGCAATGTCAGCAGGGCTGAGACCCGGACTTTTGAAGATCACGCTGACTGGCCGGCCAAGCTGCAAGTCAGCGCCGACCGCTGCTGACGGGTTCGAGCAAAGGCCAAGCAGTGCCGCATCGAAAGCCCCACCAACAAAACGAGCCTTGGGTACATCCTGCTGCAAGGCAGCCAATTGCGGCGGGACTTGGCGGGTATCTGCCACCGTGACTTGCGCGCCGCAGCGGGCACACCAGCGTGCCAGTGCCAAGCCGGAGTTGCCCAGGCCCAGGATCAGCACATGTTGGTCTTGTAGCTGCTGCATGGTCAGCGCAACTTCAGGGTGGACAAGCCCACCAGACACAACAGCATGGTGATGATCCAGAAGCGCACCACCACTTGCGTTTCTTTCCAGCCGGATTTCTCAAAATGGTGATGCAGCGGGGCCATTTTCAAAATGCGCTTGCCGGTGCCATATTTCTTTTTGGTGTATTTGAAATAAGTGACTTGCAACATCACGGATACTGCTTCTGCCACAAATACACCGCCCATGATGGCCAGCACAATTTCCTGCCGAACGATCACGGCAATGGTGCCCAGGGCACCGCCAAGCGCCAGCGCGCCCACGTCACCCATGAATACTTGCGCCGGGTGTGTGTTGAACCACAAAAACGCCAGACCGGCACCGGCCATGGCTGCACAAAAGATCATCAATTCGCCGGCTCCGGGGATGTGCGGCAGGAACAGGTATTTGGCAAACACAACGTTGCCGGTAACGTAGGCAAAAATACCCAGGCAAGCCCCCACCATGACCACCGGCATGATCGCCAGGCCGTCCAGCCCGTCGGTCAGATTTACCGCGTTGCTCGACCCCACTATCACCAAATAGGTAAGCAGCACAAAGCCCAAAACACCCAGCGGGTAGCTGATTTCCTTGAAGAACGGCACCATCAGGCCGGCCTTGGGTGGCAGACTCAAGTCGAAGCCTGATTGGATCCAGGTAAAGAACAACTCCAGCACCCGAAAGTTGGTGTTCTCGGAGATGCTGAACACCAGATACAGCGCTGCCAGCAGGCCAATTAGCGATTGCCACAGGTATTTTTCACGCGAGGGCATGCCTTCGGGGTCTTTGTTGACCACCTTGCGCCAGTCGTCGGCCCAGCCAATGGCACCAAACCCAAGCGTGACCAGCAGCACAATCCAGACAAAGCGGTTGCTCCAGTCAAACCAGAGCAGGGTCGAACTGGCAATGCACAGCAGAATCAATACCCCGCCCATGGTCGGGGTGCCGCTTTTGCTCAAGTGCGAGTCCATCCCGTAGCCGCGAATGGGTTGGCCGATTTTGAGCTCGGTGAGGCGGCGAATCACCCAAGGGCCAGCCGCCAAGCCCATCAGCAGCGCCGTCATGGCCGCCATCACCGCGCGGAATGTCTGGTACTGAAAGACCCGCAAGAAGCCCAGGTCAGGCGAGAGCGATTGCAGCCATTGGGCCAGCCAGATCAGCATGCGGCGCTCCCCGAATTCGATTGCGCGGCTGCAACGATGGCTTGCACCACCCGTTCCATCTTCATGAAGCGGGAGCCTTTGACCAGCACGCTCGCCACAACGGGTAGTGCTGCCAGCACGGCCGAAAGCAGTTCAGGCATTTCGGCATGAACCCGGACATTATCAAAATTCATAGCTACCTGTGCACACGCAGAGCCAGTTACAAGCACATTTTCAATATTTTTCGAGTGTGCCAACTGGAGCGCTTCGGCATGAAACATGGGGCCTTGGTCGCCGACCTCACCCATGTCGCCGAGCACCAGCAGGCGCGGTGCCGGCAACCCGGCCAGCATCTCAATAGCGGCACGTACCGAGTCGGGGTTGGCGTTGTAGCTGTCGTCAACCAGGGTGATGGCGTGTCCGGCGTGCTCAAGCAGCAGCGCGCGGGAACGGCCTTTAACGGGCTCAAAGGCCTCCAGCCCGGCCGCAATGGCTGAGGGCGGCACGCCGGCGGCAAGTGCACAGGAAACAGCGGCCAACGAATTTATAACGTTGTGCTTGCCTGCGACGTGCAGGGCGTAATGCAAGTCGCCGGCCGGAGTCACCGCGCTGACCTGCCAGGCGGCACCCGCCCAAACTGCCTGTGTAAAGCCGACCGAGGTGGCTGAAACGGCATTGACATCGTGCTGATCCCCACGCGTGCGCTTTTGACCAGAGCCAAAACACAAGCAGCGGCGGGCCCCGGCAAGGCTGGCCCAGACCGCGCTGTAATCGTCATCCAGCGGAAACACGGCGATGCCGGTGGCGGGCAGGGCGGTGATCACTGCGCCATTCTCTTGCGCTACAGCCTGCACGGTTTGCATGAATTCAAGGTGCTCACGCTGGGCGTTGTTGACTAATGCCACCGTGGGTTGGGCAATTTTTGCCAGCACGGCAATTTCGCCGGGGTGATTCATGCCCAGCTCAAGCACCGCGATCCGATGCTGCGCGCGCAGGCCCAGCAGTGTCAGCGGAACGCCAATCTCGTTGTTCAGATTGCCTTGTGTGGCTAAAAAGGCCTGCGGTTGCCAGGCCCGCAGGATGCTGGCGAGTATCTGGGTGACCGTGGTCTTGCCATTGGAGCCGGTGACTGCTATCAGCGGCAGGGTGAATTGCGCACGCCATTGGGTCGCCAGCTGCCCCAGTGCCAATTTGGCATCGGGCACAACCAGGCCCGGCAAGCCAGCCTGCACCAGTTTTTCTGCCGCTATGGCACCCTGGCAAATAGCCGCCACCGCGCCTTTGTTTTTGGCTTCCAGAAGGAAATCATTGGCATCAAAACGCTCGCCATGCAAGGCCACAAACAAGTCACCCGGTTCGATCGAGCGGGTGTCGGTGTGCACGCGGCGCACGGCCACTGCTTCACTGTCGGGGGCAAAACCAACGTTTTGCGCCGGATTCAGCCACGCAGCCACTTGCTGCAAGGTCGTCATGGGGCTGGCAGATGGGCATTCTTCGGATCCAGGCCCGCATTGCAAGCTTTCCCCAATGGGGCAAATGGGCATGGCTGCAAGTACCTGTCTGACCTGAGCCATATCCGAGAATGGCAACCGTTTGCCGGCGATTTCCTGGTAGTCCTCGTGACCTTTGCCGGCGATCAGCAGCACATCTTGCGCTGCGGCATCACGCAGGGACTGCGCAATGGCCCGGGCCCGATCAGGTTCCACCGCAAGCTCGGCAACACCAGCCAAGCCCAGCAAAATCTGGCTGATGATGGCGTCTGGCGCTTCACTGCGCGGGTTGTCGCTGGTCACCACCACTCGGTCTGCGTGGGCGGCGGCTATGGCACCCATCAGTGGGCGTTTGGATGTGTCGCGGTCGCCGCCGCAGCCAAACACGCACCACAATTTGCCGCCACGTTGGCTGGTCACGGGTCGCAGGGCCTGCAGTGCTTTGGCGAGTGCGTCAGGGGTGTGTGCGTAGTCAACAGCCACCAGGGGTTGCCCGGGCTGGTTGATGCATTCCATGCGACCGGGCACTGCACTCAGGTGCCTGCAGGCCTGCACGGCAGCAACCAGGGGCACGCCCAAGGTGCGCATGGCGGCAATCACGCCCAGCAGGTTGGCCACATTGAAGTCGCCGAGCAAGCCAGTGGCCAAAGCCACACCATGCCCGCCCTCAAGCACCGTGCAGCGCAGGCCGTGGGTGCTGTGCTGCACGTCCACCGCCTGCAAGCGCGCACCCTTGCCTGCGCCTGCCAGCATTGAGACCGTCCAGAGGTCAAGGGCTGGTTGCTGCGAGCCCAGCTCTGCCGCCAGCACGGCCCCGAACGGATCGTCGATGTTGATCACCGCTGCCTGCAAACCGGGCCAAGCAAACAGCCGGGCCTTGGCTTGTCCATAAGCCGCCATGCCGGAGTGGTAGTCCAGATGGTCTTGCGTCAGGTTTGTGAAAATGGCAGTACGGATGCGGGTGGCATCCAGCCGGTGCTCTTCAATGCCGATTGAAGAGGCTTCAATGGCACAGGCTCGCAGTCCGGCATCGGCAAACCGGCGCAGCGCCGCCTGCAGCAGCACCGGGTCGGGGGTGGTCAAGCCGGTGCTGCTGACATGGGGCACAACTCCCATGCCTAAAGTACCGACAAAGGCTGATGGGATGGGCGCTTGGAGCTCTGAACTTGATAGCGCTTGGGCGAGCCACCAAGCGGTCGACGTTTTGCCATTGGTGCCGGTGACGGCGAGCACGTCTAGTTCGGCGCTGGGGTCATGGAAGTAACTGCTGGCGATTGGCGCACTGGCTTTTCTGAGACCGGCATAGGTGGCAATGCGGGCATCGGAAAAATCGAAGGACGCAACCCCTGCACGCTCCACCAGACAAGCCACCGCGCCGCTGGTCAAGGCCGCAGCCACATGTGCGCGCGCATCGACTGCGGCTCCGGGCCAGGCTATAAAACCATCGCCAGGCAATACCTGCCGACTATCGGTACGCAGTGTGCCGGTGATGTGGCTGCGCAACCAGCTTGCAGCTTCAGTGGAAGTGTGCAGTTCCAGCATTAAAAGCTCTCGGGCACCGCGAGGGTGACGACTTGCGGCTTGACGCTCATGTCAGGCGCGATGCCCAGCACTTTGAGGGTTTGCTGCACGGTCTGGCTAAACACCGGTGCCGCCACATCGCCACCGAAATACTGGCCATTGCTGGGCTCGTCGATCATGATCGCAACCGCGATGCGGGGGCTGTCGATGGGGGCCAGGCCAGCGAAAACGCCCCGGTATTTTTTGTCCGCGTAGCCGCGGCCCTCAACCTTGTGCGCAGTTCCGGTTTTGCCGCCGACTGAATAGCCCATGGTTTGGGCTTTGGGTGCTGTGCCACCTGGCCCGGTCACCAGATGCAGCATGTTGCGCACATCATGCGCATGGCGCGCCTCGATCACCGGTACTCCGACAATCGGCCCACTCACTTTGAGCATGCTGACGGGAACCAGATCGCCATCGCGCGCAAAGATGGTGTAAGCGTGGGCCAACTGAAACAGACTCACCGAAATACCATAACCGTAACTCATGGTGGCCTGTTCGATCGGCCGCCAACTCTTGTAGGGACGCAGGCGACCACTGACGGCACCCGGGAACGGGAGAATAGGCTTTTGACCAAAACCGACGTTGTTAAACATCTCCCACATGTCGCGTGGCTGCATTTGCAGAGCGATTTTGGCGGTGCCGATGTTGCTGGACTTCTGAATCACTTCAGTCACGCTGAGCACTCCATGCGCGTGTGAGTCGGAGATGGTGGCACTGCCAATAGTCATACGCCCTGGGGCGGTCTGGATTTGAGTTTCTGGCTTGACGTTGCCTTTGTTAAGTGCCAGCGCAATCACAAAGGGTTTCATGGTCGAGCCGGGTTCGAAGGTGTCGGTGAGAGCCCGGTTGCGCAACTGGGCACCACTCAAATTTTGCCGCTTGTCAGGTACGTAGCTTGGGTAATTGGCCAGCGCCAGCACTTCACCGGTGTGTATATCCAGCACCACCACGCTGCCGGCCTTGGCTTTGTGTTGCAGCACCGCATCCTTGAGTTTTTGGAAGGCAAAAAACTGCACCTTGCTGTCAATGCTGAGCTGCAGATCACGTCCATCGACTGGGGCAATTTGTTCGCCTACGTCTTCCACCACACGGCCCATGCGATCTTTGATCACACGCCTGGAGCCATTTTTGCCACCCAGCTCTTTGTTGAAGGTCAGCTCCACCCCTTCCTGGCCCTGGTCTTCCACATTGGTGAAGCCCACGACGTGCGCCGCAGCTTCTCCTTCGGGGTACTGAAGCTTGTATTCCTTGCGCTGGTAAATGCCCGCCAGTCCAAGTGCTGTGACCTCGCTGGCGACCGACTCATCAACCTGGCGCTTTAACCAGACAAAGGTTTTGTCTTCATCTTCGAGTTTTTTATTCAGCTCGGCCAGGGGAATATTCAAAATAGTCGCCAGTTTTTTGAGTCCATCGGGGTCGCGCGGCACATCTTCGGGAATGGCCCAAATACTGGGCACAGGAATGCTGGAGGCCATGATGATGCCGTTGCGATCCAGAATACGGCCGCGGTTGGCGGGGAGCGACAACGTGCGGGTAAAGCGCACTTCGCCCTGGTGCTGAAAAAAATCGTTTTCCAGCACTTGGATGTACACCGAACGACCGACCAAACCGGCAAATGCAAGGGCAATGGTTGCCACAATGAACTTGCTGCGCCAGACCGGGGTGGGGCTGGCCAACAGCGGGCTGGAGGTGTAAGCGATGCTGCGACTCATGGGAGGCGTCCAGGACTTGCAGAATTGGCCCGATCCGTCGCACCCGCTAAGGTGTGTGCAGTGCTGCCATTGGTGTAGCTCACGTAGGTTGTCACCGCTGGCGATGCAGCGCGCATTTGCAATTGGGATTTGGCCAGTTTTTCGACCCGTGCCGAGGTCGCCTGCGCCCGTATCTCAACTTGCAGACGTTCGTTGTCAGCGGCCAGCCGCTTCTCCTGCGTTTGCGCCTTGTCGAGTTCGGCGTAAAGCCAGCGTGACTGGTATTGGACGTTCACCAGGTACAGCGCACTCAGTACCACGGCCAATACCAAGACCAGATTCAGGCGCGTCATGCGGGTAGCTCCGAGTCCGAACCCAAACGCTCGGCCACCCGCATCACCGCGCTGCGCGAGCGTGGGTTGGCTGCCACTTCAGCCTCGCTGGGCTTGCTGCGACCAAGCGCTTTGAGCTGCATAACTTGCGGTGTAGCAAAAGGTGCACGGCGGTCAAATACCTCGCGCGAGTGCTTCGCAATAAATTGCTTGACGATGCGATCTTCGAGCGAGTGAAAGCTGATCACGACCAAACGACCGCCGGGTAACAGCACCTTCAATGCTGCGCTCAGGACCTGTTGCAGCTCTTCAAGCTCGGCATTGATGAAAATCCGAAGAGCCTGAAATGTGCGCGTTGCAGGGTCCTTGCCCGGCTCGCGGGTTTTGACCGTGTCAGCCACGAGCTGGGCCAATTCAGTGGTGGTTGAAAGGGGGCCCCGAGTCTGTCGGCGCGCAACAATCGCCTTTGCAATGGGGCCAGCAAACCGTTCTTCACCATATTCACGTATCACCTCCGCGATTTGATTGGTT
>CAIYNH010000055.1 GCA_903927495.1 uncultured beta proteobacterium | reverse complement strand
CGCGTCTTTTGGAATTCCCGCGTGATCTGGGCAGTCACCCGGATTTTGCCTTGGAGTGGTGGTACCTCACCGGACAGGTGCAAGCTGTGCAACGCGAGTTTGGGTTTCAACTGACGTTTTTTCGTGCTCGCAATTCCGCTACGCAAGCCATGAGTTCCAACTTTGCAGCGAAGCATTTGATCTTTGCCCATGCAGCAGTGACCGACGTGACCGGCCAACGGCTGCTGCACGACCAGCGCATTGCCCGAACTTCAGGTACAGGGCAAGTCAATTTGGCATCAGCCAGCACCACCGACTCGGATGTGCAACTTGGCGACTGGTCGCTTAACCACGATGGTGCCATTTACATAGCACAGGCTGGAGCGCAGGATTTCGCTTTCAAGCTGAACCTGCATGAAACCCAACCTTTGCTACTGCAGGGCGAGCGCGGTCTGTCGCGTAAAGGGCCGCAAGCACGACAAGCCAGTTTTTATTACAGCCTGCCTCAATTGCAAGTCAGCGGCCAGATCAGTGTGGACCGACAAACCCTGCCGGTGCAAGGACGTGCCTGGCTCGATCACGAATGGAGTCAGGCCATGCTGCACCCCGATGCGGTGGGCTGGGACTGGATCGGCATGAACCTGTTGGACGGCAGCGCACTAACCGCCTTCAGGCTGCGCACCCAAGCCGGTGAAAC
Organism: uncultured beta proteobacterium; assembly: GCA_903927495.1. Lineage (GTDB taxonomy): Bacteria > Pseudomonadota > Gammaproteobacteria > Burkholderiales > Burkholderiaceae_C > Rhodoferax. The sequence goes on along the minus strand of CAIYNH010000055.1, from coordinate 2,455 downwards.
GCTTTGGGCCGGGGGGTCATTTCGCACAGCAGGACAGGTCGAAGCCGAAATATTTGGGTCAAACGACGTGGTTTTTACACCGCTGCGCAACTGGAAAAGTGCCAACAGCGGGGCCAGCTACCCGGTCCAGTGGTCAATACAAATCAAACGTACCAAGCCCTACTCAGGTCAACCGCGAACCGAGCGCTTCACCACCCAAACGGTCATTGACAACCAGGAACTCGATAGCCGCGCATCAACCGGTGCCATTTACTGGGAGGGTTTGAGCAATATATTCGGCGCTGATGGGCGACTGCTTGGACGAGGCTACCTGGAGATGACGGGGTACGCCAGCCCGTTGCTACTACCGGGTTGACCGGCGGGCATTGGCGACATCGGTGTCGTACAAATTCAGGGGTTTTGCAGGCTCAACGCCAGCCGCGAGAGAACACGGCAAAAACTTTTCAACGCCATCAATCGACCCAATCACATTCACAAGTGAAATGGCGTAAAAACTGCGGCTGCTTGGTGATCTTCACTCCCCGAATACTGGCAGCTTTTTGCTTCACGTCGTCAATCACTTCAGCGGCGTAGTCAAAGTGGCTTTGGGTGTACATGCGCCGGGGGAACGCTAGGCGCACCAGTTCCATGCTGTGGTAGCTCTCGGTGCCATCGGCCAAGCGCTTGCCAAACATCACTGAGCCGATTTCGACCCCGCGAATACCTCCCTCCAGATACAGCGCATTGCACAGCGCCCAGGCCGGATAATGTGCCACCGGCATGTTGGGCAACACGGTGCGGGCATCAATGTAGACAGCATGGCCACCGGTGGGTTTGACAAAACCCACACCTGCCGCATCAAGGCGCTCACCCAGGTATTCGGCGGTACGCAAGCGGTAGCGCAAGTAGTCTTCCTGCATGCCTTCTTCAAGCCCCACGGCCAGGGCTTCGAGGTCGCGCCCGGCCAGGCCACCATAAGTGGGAAAACCCTCGGTCATGATCAGCACATTGCGAACCGCGTCCATCCATTCTTCACTGCGCAACACGATGAAACCACCAATATTGACCATGCCATCTTTTTTGGCACTCATGGTCGCTCCATCGGCGTAACTGAACATTTCTTGCACGATGGTTTTGATAGGCGTGTTCTCGTAGCCAGGTTCACGCATTTTGATGAACATGGCGTTCTCTGAAAACCGGCAAACATCCATGATGAAGGGTTTGTCAAATTTCTTCAGCAACGTGGCATAGGCTCGGATATTGGCCATAGATACCGGTTGGCCGCCGCCGGTGTTATTGGTCACCGTGATCATGCCAAACGGAATACGGTCACTCTTTTCCTTGAGCAAGGCTTCTGCGCGCTCCAAGTCAATATTGCCCTTGAACGGATGCACCAATGAAGGCTGCAAACCTTCGGCGATCACCAGATCAAGCGCCTCGATGCCCAGGTATTCGAGATTGGCACGCGTGGTGTCAAAATGGCAGTTGTTCGGAACCACATCACCCTTTTTGCAAACAGCAGTAAACAGCACCTTCTCGGCGGCCCGACCTTGGTGGGTAGGCACAAAAAACTTCATTCCGGTGATGTCCTGGATGACCGCCTCCAATCGGTAAAAACTGCGCGCCCCGGCATAGCTCTCGTCGCCCTCCATAATGGCACCCCATTGCCTGGACGACATCGCGCCAGTGCCAGAGTCGGTCAGCCAGTCGATCAAAACGTCTTCCGCCCGCAACTTGAACACATTGAGTTTGGCAGCCTGCAGCAGTTGCTCACGCTCGGCGCGTGTCGTCATGCGGATTGGCTCAATGCATTTGATGCGAAAGGGTTCTATCAGGGTTTTGGGCATGTTGTTCCTCGAAGGTTGCGAATAGGTGCGTGAAGGTAGCACCGTCAAAATAAGTGTGGTGTCGGGAATTTCCAACAGGGTGCAAATATTTCCCATCAATGCCAACCCACCGATAATGTGCGGGCTCAAGGGTTATTCCAACACCGAGCATTCAATACAGGAGTACGTCATGGCAAAAGGTCAACAAAGCAACAAAATGGTCAAGAAACCCAAAAAAGACACTTCACCGCCCAAGCCGGTGTCGGCAGATGCAGTTCGTCCCACGGTCACCACTGTGGTTCCTGTGCGCGGCAAACTAGCCAAGCCAGCACGCTGAAGCAAGTTCGAATAACGGTGATGCCAGCGCAGGCAATACCGGCGCATTGACTGAAGTGTCTGGATGAAGAAATTCTTCAAGCGGTTCCCTGTACAAGCACCATGGTCAAGGCGTTTAGGCGGCCCAGAACGTCAAAAAAAGACGCTCGCAGGCAATCCAACTTCACCCAGGCCGCTTGACTATCTGCATCAGTACCAAGCGGAACTCGAAGACCAGAACCAGGCACTGCGCTTCAGCCAAGCTGCAGCTGAAGGTGCTTCTGAGCGTTTTGTGACGCTCTTCTCGACCGTGCCACTGGCCCTGATGGTGGTTG
>CAIYNH010000054.1 GCA_903927495.1 uncultured beta proteobacterium | reverse complement strand
TGTCCATGAGAAGTTGGTTCACGACGGGACGAGCCAACAACTCGCTGGAAAAATGCTTCATTTCAGTTTCAGGGATTTTTCTGATGTGTTGCAAAAGGTTGATCGCTACTCTAGTGCGTCAGCAGTGCAAGCATTTCGGATGGGGAAGCGATCATCAATTTTCAAAGCATTGGGCCACGGTCTGTGGGCATTTGTACGGATATACGTTTTCAAGGCAGGATTCTTGGATGGTGCCCACGGGTTGGCACTCGCGATTTCTAGCGCGGAGGGTAGCTACTACCGCTACCTTAAGTTATGGCAAATCGGAGAAAAGAGCAAATTGGAATTGCTCAAATGATGATACATGTTGTAGAACCGACGTTAAATAGTTATGCGGGTCATTGTCATAGTTTGGTAGAGGCGATAGTTCAATCTGCACCGAACCAGCAAGTGGTGATTTGGGCAGGGCGTGGCAGTGAGAAATTTTGGCAAGGCGGTGGTTCTTTAAGACCCTACTTTCTCGCATCGGTGAGGAGGATTCAGGCATTTTTTTTGTACCGCCGCTTACTCAGTGAGCCAGGTAAACTCTTAGTTTCAACAGCGGGTACCAGTGACTTCATTACTTTGGACTTGGTCTCAAGAGGATTAATTCCGGAAGCTAAGGTGTATCTCTATGTTCATTGGGTTGGAGCCAAGGCATCAAAAACTCGGCGCCTAACTAAAGTGGCAAATCGGCAACCAAATTTGGAAATACTGTGTCCGACGCAAAGCGGGACTGATTTCTTTAAAGGAATCGGCTTCCGGGCAAATTGTGTGCCCTACCCGCAAAATAACTCACCTCAAAGTAAGGCTCTATACCAGCCATTCCATCACTTGGTTGTAGCAGGTGCAGCACGTCTTGATAAAGGGTTTAATCGAATTGTGGATCTCGTGGAAGATTTGGCGCGATCCGGTTCCACATGGCCGATCAGTATTCAAGTCTCGGCAACGCACCTTAACAAGCAATCAGTCGAAATAGGCCGCGAAATTAAACGCCTTGTGAGCACCGATTACTTGCCGATGACGCTGCACCAAAAAACACTTTCGCCAGAAAGTTATCAAACTCTTTTTCTAGGGGGGATCAGTGTGCAGCCATATTCAATCACTGACTTTGAAGATCGTGTTAGCGGTGTGACCTTGGATGCGTTGTCCTCTGGTTGCCCTGTGGTCGTCACAGCCGGCACTTGGTTATCCAAAATTATTTTGCGATTCGAAGCTGGGATTGCGACCAGCGATTTGACACCTGCGGGGCTAAGATTGGCTATTGAACGCGTACTTTCGGACTATGATGGTTACTCAAGGAGGGCAATGAATGCAGCTGCAGCGCTGCGGGCAGAGCATTCGGCGGATAATTTGATGGATATAGTATTAAGTCCTGGGCACTCATAAATTGGCACACGAGCCCCTGTTTGAAATTGGGGTCCATTTTCAAAATTTCGATGTTTTTCTAATTAATGAATTCCTTTTTTCGCTTTTTTATATTTCTTGGGTTGACTGGTTTGTTCACATTGAGTGCCCAAGCCCAATTTCGACTCGAGGTATCCGGCGTGGGGCTGACCCAGGTTCCCATTAGCGTCGCCGTATTTCGTGGTCAGGACAGTTCAAGTCAAAAAATATCAGAGATTATTCAGGCCGATCTTGAGCGTAGTGGGCAATTCAAGTCGATGGCACCCCCAGCCGGGCAATTGGACGAGACATCCAGACCAGACCTGACTGCCTTGCGTCAAATTGGCTCGGATGCCATGGTTTCGGGGAGTGTTTCGAAGTTGGCGGACGGGCGATTGGATGTGCGTTTTCGCCTCTGGGACGTAGTCAAGGGACAAGATTTGGGTGGCCAGAGCTTTGCCGTTTCAGCTGCCGATTTACGACTGGCTGCGCATCGAACGTCAGATTACGTGTATGAAAAATTGACTGGCGACAAAGGTGCTTTTTCAACTCGAATTGCTTACGTCACCAAAGTTGCGCAGCGATTTCATCTGTGGGTTGCGGATTCAGATGGAGAAAATGCCCAGTCTGCATTGTCGAGCTCCGAGCCAATCATTTCACCAGCCTGGTCGCCGGATGGCAATCAACTGGCTTATGTGTCATTTGAATCACGCAAGCCGGTGGTCTATGTTCACAATGTGAGTTCAGGCAAGCGTCGGCTGGTAGCTAATTTCAAGGGCTCAAATAGCGCACCGGCTTGGTCACCAGATGGCTTGTCCTTGGCAGTGACCTTGAGTCGTGACGGTGGTTCACAGCTTTTTGTCTTGAGCGCCTTGGGTGGTGAGCCACGTCGTTTGACGCAATCCAATAGCGTCGATACCGAACCGGTCTATTCACCCGATGGTCAGAGCATCTATTTTGTCAGTGATCGAGGTGGTTCGCCGCAGATTTACAAGATGTCAGTGGCGGGGCAGGGGATCGAGAGAGTCACTTTCACAGGCACCTACAACATTTCGCCAGCAATCAGTCCTGATGGTCGCTGGATGGCTTACATTTCCAGGGTGGGTGGTGCATTTAAATTGCATTTGATGGACATTGGCACAGCAAGCGTCAAGGCCGTAACGGATTCGTCAGCTGACGAAAGCCCTAGTTTCTCACCGAATAGCAAAATGCTGGTCTACGCCACGCAGCAGCAAGGGCGCGAGGCATTGATGACATCGACCTTGGACGGTAAAGTCAAAGCACGACTTAGTGGTCAAAGTGGCGACATTCGTGAGCCTCACTGGGGGCCTTTTATCAGGCAATGATTTTTTTGGAGTAGTTGAATGAAGTATTTACTGACAATTTTCTGTTTTTTGGCGTTATTGGCTGGCTGCGGAACCTCGGTGCCTCTGAGTGAGGTCCCGGTCG
>CAIYNH010000053.1 GCA_903927495.1 uncultured beta proteobacterium | reverse complement strand
TGCCATTGCTGGAAAACAGCGTGTCAGAAACTTTTTTAACGCTGTTGTAGATGGTTCTGAAAACCGGAATATTTGTAAACAGCTTGTCCCATTGAAGCAGCCACCAGCGCCCTGCCACATTCGACACCAAAGAGCCGGTGATCAGCAAACCCGAGAACACCAGAACCACGCCCAAGCCTGGAATATGCCGCAACTGGTTCAAAACCAACCCGGTGGCATCTGGTGTCAAGGCTTGCAGACCCGTCAACAACCCACCAAAAATCGCATCCAGCAAACCAACCAGCCACAACAAGACCCAGATGGTGATGGCCAGCGGTAGCCATACCAGCAAGCCCGTAAGAAGATATTTTTTAATTGGCACAGTATGTTCTGGTTAAAGATCAGCTTTTAATGGCACGCACAGCCTGTACCACAACTGGCCGAAGAGGCTGGTGCATCTGCCTTAGGTGCTGCTTTTTCAGTAGCAACCGTGGCCGCCGGCGCAGTCTCGGTGGAACTGCTCTTGGCATTTTCGGTGGCAGGAGCAGGCACTGGAGCGGCACCAGCACTTTTGAAATCAGTGGCATACCAGCCCGAACCTTTAAGCTGAAAACCTGCAGCGGTGAGTTGTTTTTTGAAACTGGCAACCCCACATTCAGGGCAGTCCGTCAACTGCGGATCAGAGATTTTTTGCAGCACGTCCTTGGCAAACCCGCAGGACTCGCATTTGTAAGCGTAAATTGGCATGGGTAGGGGACTCAGGGTTAAAGTGGCGCAAAGTCTGCAATTATAAAGTCCACTAAAAAACCCGCACCCTTACCAACATTTGCATGACGATCAAACCCAGCACGAAGCCAACCCCGCAGTAAATAATGGCTTGCAGCAACTTATTTGTTCGTTTTTGCTCTGCCAGCAGCGCTTGCATTTGGAAGTCGGGAGTACGCCGTGCGTTGTTTTGCAGAAAATCGACCAACAAACGTGGCAATTCAGGCAGCAATTTGGCGTAGCGGGGGCCTTCATTGCGTAATTCATCCAGCAATTTCTTGGGACCAATCTGATCGATCATCCACTTCTCAAGAAATGGCTTGGCCGTGTTCCACAAATCCAGATCAGGGTCGAGCTGGCGGCCCAAACCTTCGATGTTAAGCAATGTCTTTTGCAATAGCACCAACTGCGGCTGAATCTCAACCGAGAACCGCCTGGAGGTCTGAAACAAGCGCATCAGCAAAAATCCCAATGAAATTTCTTTCAGAGGCCGATCGAAATATGGCTCGCAAACCGAACGAATGGCAGATTCAAGTTCATCTACCCGGGTGCTGGCCGGCACCCAGCCTGACTCAATGTGCAACTCGGCCACCCGCTTGTAATCACGGCGAAAAAACGCTGTGAAATTTTGCGCCAGATATTCCTTGTCAGTTTCGGTCAGGGTCCCGACTATGCCGAAATCCAGTGAGATATAGCGCCCGAAGGTGGCGGGCTCCAGGCTCACCTGAATATTGCCAGGGTGCATGTCGGCATGAAAAAACCCGTCACGAAAGACCTGCGTGAAAAAGATCGTGACACCATCACGCGCCAATTTTGGAATATCAACCCCAGCCGCGAGCAAGCGATCAACCTGACTGATTGGCACACCGGTCATGCGCTCCATGACGATCACCTCGGTCATGCAATAGTCCCAAAACATCTCGGGAATCAGCACCAAATCCAGACCCGCCATGTTCCGGCGTAACTGGGCTGCGCTAGAGGCTTCACGCACCAGATCCAGCTCATCGTGCAGATATTTGTCGAACTCGGCCACGACTTCACGTGGCTTCAGACGCTTGCCATCTTCTGACAAACCCTCAACCCAAGCGGCCATCATGCGCATCAAATCCAGGTCTTTGTCGATCACCGTCAGCATTTCTGGACGCAGTACCTTGACCGCCACATCACGCAAGACACCCTCGCGATTTTTCAGCAATGCAAAGTGCACCTGTGCAATCGAAGCACTGGCAATCGGTTCACGATCAAACGAGACAAAAATGTCATCTACTTTTTTCTTGAACGTTCGCTCAATGATCTCGATGGCCACCTCACTGGGAAACGGTGGCACACGGTCTTGCAGTTTGGCCAATTCGTCAGCAATGTCGATCGGCAACAAATCGCGTCGCGTCGACAGCACCTGGCCGAACTTGACAAAAATAGGGCCCAAACTTTCCAGCGCTTGCCGAATACGCTGCCCACGGGGTGCCTCGAGATTGCGGCCAACCGACAGCAAACGGGCAATACCCGACAACCAGGGTTTTTTGAAGCTTGTCAGGACGAGCTCGTCCAGACCGTAGCGCAACATCACCCAAATGATGAAGGCACCACGAAAAACTCGGGTCATTGGGATCCCTTGCCAGGAACCAATGCCGTGGCCTTGGCAATGAACTTGCGCAAGCCGGCGACCATGCCCTGGGCCATCTGGCTCAGCGTGTGAGCGGGCACATCGCCCATGATGCGGGCCAGGTCTTCCTCCATGTCCCAGCGTACGTGCTCGGTCAGCCAGTTCACTTCGGCAGCCAGTTGCACATCGCCTTCGATGCGCACTGCGGGCCGGTCACCACGCAAGCTCACCTGTACCAAGGCCAACGGTGACTCA
>CAIYNH010000052.1 GCA_903927495.1 uncultured beta proteobacterium | reverse complement strand
CGGGCGTGGTGGAAGCCGTGGGCGAGGGCGTCACCCACCTCAAAGCTGGCGACCGTGCCGCTTATGCCAGCGCCCCTCCGGGCAGCTATTGCGAGGCACGCGTCATGCCCGCCAAGAATGTGTGCAAACTGCCCGACAACATTGACTTTGACACCGGCGCGGCCATGATGCTCAAGGGCCTCACCGTGCAGTATTTGCTCAAGCGCACCTTGCCCCAAGCCGGTTTGCAAGCCGGTGACCTGATTTTGTTTCACGCCGCAGCCGGTGGTGTGGGCTTGATTGCTTGCCAGTGGGCGCGTGCACTCGGGCTACAACTGATTGGCACCGCAGGCTCTGATGCCAAGTGTGCGCTGGCCAAAGCCAATGGCGCGGCGTTTGTTATCAACTACAGCACCGAAGACTTTTTGGCACGGGTCAAGGAAATAACTGGTGGCAAGGGTGTCAAGGTGGTGTATGACTCGGTTGGTAAAGACACCTTTGACAAATCCCTTGATTGCTTGGCACCATTTGGTTTGATGGCCAGTTTCGGCAATGCTTCCGGTCCAGTCGCACCGGTTGCGCCGGGTCTGCTTGGCCCCAAAGGCTCGCTCTATCTGACCCGTCAAACGCTGTTTACCCATATTGCTACGCGTGAAAGCACCCAGGCCATGGCGGATGATTTGTTTGAAGCAGTGACCAGTGGCAAGGTGCACATTCACATTGATCAGCGCTACAGTCTCGCAGACGTACAACAAGCGCACCGCGACCTGGAAGACCGTAAAACCACGGGTTGCACTGTCTTGACACTGTGAACTCAGGTGTTTCCCTGGTCTGACTAGGGTATCAGCCTGATACCCATTTAGCTCGGGTGAGACTACAGTCCGGGCCATGTTTGAACTCCCGGCAATCCAAATCAAAAATGTTGGCAAGCGTTTGACACGGCAATTCGTGGCCATGCCACGGAAGTGGTTGCCATGATCAGGATCATGCTGGTCGACGATAACCGTACTTTTTTGGCCGCAGTGCGTAAATTTCTGATGTTGCAGCCTGGAACACAGGTGGTTGCAGAAGCCCATAATGGCACTGATGCGCTGGCACTTGCGGCCCAGGTGCACCCCGACCTGATCTTGCTTGACATCGTTATGCCGGGCATGAATGGTTTTGAGGTCGCAAAATCAATGCAAGCTTGGCCGAAATCCCCGCAGATTCTTTTTTTGTCGATGCACGACAACGAGTCCTACCGGCTTGCTGCCCGCAAGATTGGTGCTTTGGGCCTGGTCGGTAAATCCGACTTTGTGGTGGAGTTGATGCCCATGATTGACAGCTTGGTTGCCGGTGAATGTGCCGGGCAGACTGGCATCGCTTCTGTTTCAAATGGCCTGAATGATCCGCTATGAAGCTTATTGATGACCGCCGCTTGGGTTCGACGCAACTTTCTTATCCCGTGGCGCTGGGTTTAGTGGCGGGCGCTGCGGTGTTGATGCTGGGTGAAATGGGCGTTACCACGTTTTTGACTGCGGGTGGTTTGGTTGGCGCCGGCCTGTTCATCGGTATGCGCTTGCGTGCCGGTCAAGCCGCGCTACAGCAGTCAATAGCGGCCTACCTGGCTGGGCAGTCACAATTTGGCCAGCAAATTGCACCGATTTGGAGTGGTCACATTGAGGCATCGCGGGAGCAAACCGAGTCAGCCGTATCCAAGCTGGCGGAAAGTTTTGGCGGGATTGTCGATCGGCTTGATGCGGCCATTCATACTGCCAATCGTGAGACTGATGGTATTGAGGGCAAGGACAATGGATTGGTGGCTGTATTTGCGCGAAGCGAGCAAGAGTTGAGCAAAGTACTGGCCTCGCAGCAGACCGCCATGATCAGTATGGAAGACATGCTCAAGCAGGTTCAGGGGCTGGATCGCTTTATCGCAGAACTGCAAGATATGGCTTTTGATGTGGCACGTATTGCCCAACAAACCAATCTGCTGGCGCTAAATGCCGCCATTGAAGCCGCCCGCGCAGGTGATCTTGGGCGAGGATTTGCGGTGGTTGCCAAAGAATTTCGCATGCTTTCCAATCAGTCCGGTGAAACAGGTAAGCGCATCGCTGAAAAAGTCAACATCATCAGTGCCGCTATAACCGATACTTGCGCTGTTGTGCGTGACTCGGTGGCGCAAGAAGATGGCTCGATGGAGGCAGCCCACACCACCATCGACACCGTGTTGGCAGATTTTCG
>CAIYNH010000051.1 GCA_903927495.1 uncultured beta proteobacterium | reverse complement strand
TGCGCGCCGAAAATCCGATTGAACTGACTGGCGACGAGGCCGCTCGAATGCAGAAATTGCTGGATGCCATCGAAGACTTGGACGATGTCCAGGAGGTCTATCACAACGCCGAATTGGACGCAGAATGAAAATTCTCGTAATTGGTGGCGGTGGCCGTGAACATGCGCTGGCCTGGAAACTTGCACAGTCGCCCAAAACCCACAAAATTTATATCGCACCCGGCAATGGTGGGACAGCCTTAGACTGCCAGTTTGAAAACATCAATATCACTGACGTGCAAGAGCTGCGCTCATGGGCCACTACGCAAAAGATAGCATTGACAGTCGTTGGACCAGAAGTGCCGCTGGCCGCAGGCATCGTCGATGAGTTTCGCAATCATGACCTGCGCATTTTTGGCCCAAGCAAAGCTGCCGCTCAGCTAGAGAGTTCCAAAGCTTTTTCCAAAGCCTTTATGAAACGCCACGGCATCCCCACAGCGGACTATGAAACCTTCTCGGACCCCGTTGCAGCGCACGCTTATATTGACCTCAAAGGTGCCCCCATTGTGGTCAAGGCCGATGGCCTGGCTGCAGGCAAGGGCGTTGTGGTGGCACTGACGGCAGCGCAGGCGCATGAGGCGGTGGATTTCATGCTGATCGACAACACCCTGGGTGTGAGCTACAACCAGGGTGGCGCGCGGGTGGTGATTGAGGAGTTTTTATCAGGCGAAGAAGCCAGCTTTATTGTCATGGCGGATGGCAAGAATGTGCTGCCACTGGCCACCAGTCAGGATCACAAACGCCTGCTGAACGGCGACCTGGGGCCCAACACCGGTGGCATGGGAGCCTACTCTCCGGCACCCATCGTTACCCCTGATGTGCACGCCCGTGCCATGCGCGAAATCATTCTCCCAACCATTCGCGGCATGGAAAAAGATGGCATTCCCTTCACCGGTTTTTTATATGCTGGCTTGATGATTGACGCACATGGCCACCCAAAAACGCTTGAATTCAACTGTCGCCTGGGCGACCCCGAGACCCAGCCGATCATGATTCGACTGAAAACTGACCTGGTCGATGTGCTGATGGCAGCCACTGAGCCGGGTTCCCATGGCAAGCTTGACGAAGTTGAACTGCAGTGGGATCGGCGCACAGCACTGGGTGTGGTGTTGGCGGCGCACGGCTATCCCTTAGCTCATCGAAAAGGTGATGCAATCATGGGCTTGCCCAAGGACACCGAGGATGCCGTGGTGTTTCACGCTGGCACCAGCCTTAACGCTGGTGTGCTGAGTACTTCAGGCGGGCGTGTGCTGTGCGTGACCGTGTTGGCCGACAACGTGCGCCTGGCGCAGCAACGTGCGTACGAAGTCATTCTGGGCATTCGTTTTGATGGCATGCAATACCGCAACGATATCGGACACCGCGCTGTAAAAAACTAACCCACCATGAATGCGACCGTCAAGACCCACTCGCCAACCGAAGCCGTGAGCCAGTTTTTGCGCGAACTTCAGGCCAGCATCACATCCGCCATTTCCGCCATTGACGGCAAGGAGTTTTTAACCGATGCCTGGCAAAAGCCCGCAGGCGAACAACTCCAAGGTCAGGGCATCACGCAAATCCTGGAAGGCGGGGAAGTATTTGAGCGCGCAGGCTGTGGTTTTTCACATGTGAACGGGCTGAAGTTGCCGCTTTCTGCCACCCAACACCGCCCGGAACTCTCGGGTGCGCCATTCGAGGCCATGGGTGTTTCTTTGGTGTTTCACCCGCGAAACCCGTATGTGCCCACGGTGCATATGAATGTACGCATGATTTCAGCCAAAGCGCCAGATGGGCATGAGGTTTGCTGGTTTGGTGGCGGCATGGATTTGACCCCGTATTACGGCTTCGAAGAAGACGTGGTGCATTTTCATGACGCTTGTAAAGCCGCGCTACAGCCCTTTGGTGACGACAAATACCCACGTTTCAAGACCTGGTGCGACGAGTATTTTTACCTCAAGCATCGGCATGAACAGCGTGGTGTTGGTGGCATATTTTTTGATGATTTTTCAGAACTCGGATTCGATCAGAGTCTGGCCATGATGCAGTCGGTAGGCTGTGCATTTCTGGTCGCTTATCTGCCCATTGTGATCCGCCGCAAAGACACGCCCTATGCGCAACGCGAGCGCCAGTTTCAGTTGTACCGACGTGGTCGTTACGTTGAATTCAATCTGGTGTGGGATCGGGGGACCCATTTTGGCTTGCAGACGGGTGGCCGCAGCGAGTCAATTCTGCTGTCGATGCCGCCCTTAGTGAGTTGGGCTTATCAGCAAGTACCCGCCGCGGGCTCGCCCGAGGCTGAGCTTTATGACAGATTTTTGCAACGCCGAGATTGGGTTTGATGCTGGATTGGCCGGAAATCCCAAAGCCATTTGCTCAATCAACTCCGCCGCACTGCCCAAAATTTAGGATAATTCCACTGTGCACAAATTTGCTCTGGCTAGCCACGCTGACGCAAGCAGGCGAATGGGTTCGCCCGGACGGCACAACGTCGCCAGAGTGGTT
>CAIYNH010000050.1 GCA_903927495.1 uncultured beta proteobacterium | reverse complement strand
TATGCTCAATGGCTTGCCCCAACTGAACCAAGGTCGCTTGCGCCAATGCCGGTGCAGCCGCCGTTGCCGTACTGAATTTATTTGCATCGACGAAAAGTGCACCATCCTGCATCGCAATTCCGAGTGTTTTGAAAGCATCTGACATGGGTGAATCACTGGGAATGATCCCTTGCAGGTCGCGTTCTACCCGCTTGGCACTCTGCGACGTTTCACTTGTGCCGGACATCTCAGCGGTAGATTTAGCCAAGGTAATGGTGGTGTTAATGGCATTTTTGAGTGTATCCAAGGCACTGGCTAGGTCTGAGCCTGAACTGCTGACCGTAAGGCTCGATAGCCCACGGGCCGCAATTTGTACCTGCGAGACGCTCGATTTGATCTGTCCAAACGCCGACAACTGTGCCGAATTGCTCGTGACTTCTGATTGCACGCGCTGGTCAGCTCGTTGCACGGCCAGTGCCAGTGGACTGGCTTCATGTACCGATTGCCCCTGTGTGCGGGGCTGGTTCCAGTTACTGTATGTGCTGAAACTAAAGAGATTGGAAATGTTCATAGGGCACCGTTTTCCTAAGATCAGTGGAGAGCCACTGGGAGGATGATTCGTACCCTGTACGCTAACGCTTGGTATATGCTGCTGAACCTTGAATTTACGGGGGAAATCGGGGTCTGATCCGGGCGCTGCTGCAGACCGAGCTAAGCTGCCGGTCAAAAACACGCATCATATAGAAAGGACCCGAAGCCTCGATAGGAGGTCCAGATCAAGTGATTACGCCACGATAGAGCATGTAACTTGCCAATAAATACAAAATGCTGGCAAATATGCGTTTCAGTCGTTTCACTGGCAAAGTGTGTGCTGCCCTGGCACCCAAAGGCGCAGTCAACACACTGAAACACGCAATCACTAAAAGGGCTGGGAGCCAGATGTAACCCAAAGAATAGGCTGGCAGATTGGCTAGACCCAAGCCTGCAACGATATAACCCGTGGCATTTGCCAGGGCAATTGGAAAACCCAAAGCTGCGGAAGTGGCAACAGCGTTGTGGATGGCGACATTGCACCAGGTCATGAAGGGCACGCTGATAAAGCCGCCTCCTGCTCCTACTAAGCCAGAGAAGAGCCCGATTAAAGTGCCTGCACCTATCAGCCCTGGCGATCCCGGTAGTTGCCTGCTTGGCGCTGGTTTTTTGTCGAGAAACATCTGAGTTGCAGAAAAACCCACAAAGGCTGCAAAGAACAATGCCAGGGACGAGCCTTTCAAGAGCGAAAAAACCCCCATGCTGGCAATGGCACCACCAAGCACAATGCCGGGTGCCAGCCGTTTCACCAAATCCCAGCGCACTGCAGCTTTTTTGTGATGTGCCCGAACACTCGATACCGATGTAAAAACAATGGTCGCCATCGAAGTGGCAATGGCCATCTTGACCGACAGGCCAGCATCGACACCTCGTGCGGACAGTAGGGCGGTGATAAACGGCACCATGATCATGCCACCGCCAATGCCTAAAAGACCTGCCAAAAAACCTGTAACTAAGCCAAGCAGGGCTAATTCAAAGACCAGGAGCAACTCAAAATACATAG
>CAIYNH010000049.1 GCA_903927495.1 uncultured beta proteobacterium | reverse complement strand
TTGCCTAAGCCGCTTTTGCTGCCAAAGTAGGGTCAAAACTGCGTTTTTTTTTGAGCCATTGTGGTACTGCATTGTTGACTGTGAGCGCATAGGAGCCATCTTCGCACCAACTCATCCCTTGGTGCTTTTGGCGCTTGGCAGTCACCGGATTATTGCTTCGCTCCACCGGATTACTGGAATTTGGCAACTTGAGTTTGGCACGCATGGCGTAACACGGCATCGAGTTGCGGTTACGTTCGAGGTATCCGATGAGTCGAACAATGAGCTTTGGGTCTTTTATGTCTGTAGCAGGAATCGCCTGCAAATAGGCCTGGGCCTTGTCAGTCAAGCCGAACCACACCAGCTTGAGCAGTTGCTTGAGATGGCGGTTACGGATTTCCCTGCCCTTGCAGGCCTGGCTCAAGTCTTCCTTGAATTTTTTAACCACATGAAACCAATCCAGCAGCATGGTGAAATTTTTATGCCATGAAAAGAAAGAAAGTATTGCGTCTTGCAGGGTGCGCTGACCATCGGTACATATCTTGATGTTGAGCGAAAACAATTTGTTATTGAGCAAGAAGCCCAACACGAACAACAATACCTGCGTGAGGCAGCACCCGGTCAAGGTAAAGCCCTTGTCATTGTGTTCAATGCGTGCGACGGTGTTCTGTACCATCGGGCGCTTGTCTTTTGTCGCCTGCTTTTCATCTTCTGGCTCTTCTTTGGCAGCACCCTTTTTGTCTCGGTGCTCTTTTTGTTCCTTCACTCCAACATCATCGATATGAACGTAGACACATTTCTCGGCTTGTTCATATATCTCTATGGAAGACGCCGCTTTTTGCACTTGTGCTATATCTGAGGCTGCGAATCCTTTTCGGTTCATGTCTGCAACAACCTCGGTTAGTGCGCTCTGTATGGTTGGCTTTTTAAGATTGGCCGGCTTACCCAATTTGGGAGCGACAGCAGAGTTCTCCTGTGGTACACCTTGTGCGTCAAAGCCATGTTCTTTTAAGATGCCTTGGGTCTTTTTGTCCATGAAATCAAGCACTTTCAAGCCTTCGGCCTGTGCTCCATCGCGCATCGTGTTCAACGGTGTGCCACCGATTTCCTGGTGACGAGTGCGATTGAATACTCGGGTGGTTTGCCGGTAACTGCGCTGCGCTGCTCCCACAATCAGCCCGAGTTCCTTGAACCCGCTGGTCTGATACCACTGCCGCCCAATGCGCGACGGAAACACATCCAAGCCTTTGAAGTGAATCTTTTGATCTTCCCTTTTTACATCGTAGGGCGTAAAGGTAAACCGTCCGATCTCTGCATCCACTCGGTAATGAGTTGCGTGTTCTTGGACACTGCCCACCCCGAGTAGCTTCAAGGTTTCATTGGCTTTTTTTTTAGATGCATCTTCAAGGTGTTGTGATAGGGCTGATCGCAATGCCGGATAGGTTGTTCGCAGCATTGCGTTTTCCAACCGACTAATGTCGAATTCGGCCTTGTCGTCAAGGATGATGTTAAATGAGCCGTCATCCATTCTTGCAGGCTCATTACCTGGTGTAACGGGGTCTTGCGTCTCAATGAAGTCGACACATATTTTTACTCGTATGTTGCGCATGGCAGCTTCCTTTGCGGTGTGTGTG
>CAIYNH010000048.1 GCA_903927495.1 uncultured beta proteobacterium | reverse complement strand
TGACGATGCAAATCGGTTGCCGTGCAGAACCCAAAAGCTTAAACCAGGAACGAATTGGCGGACGAGCGACGAAGCATTGTTGGTTGGCCCGCCTCCGTGCTATCCACAGACTCACCAGGCATCGTGTCCGGGGGCACCACCATGGGCAAACTCCACCGGCTTCTGGCTATCTTGTGTGACGGCGTGCAATGGTTTGTGCTGGAGCAAAAATAGCACGTGCTACGCTGGGTTCACACTGCACTACTGCTGAAGGTGTTGTCTGGCAGTGCGGGCCAGCGGTTGAATCTGCCAACTGTTCCCATATAGACGACCGTCACTAATCACTCCTCTTACTCAGAGACGCCAAGCACGAGTCCTGAATTTAGCTGATAATTGCTGCACTGCAACATTTCTACCAAAGGACGACACATGTTTGAGAAAACCCCCTTCGAAGCAATGGCCAAGACCATCTCTGAGTCCGTTCCGAAGTTCACCCCTGCCGCAATGCAGGAAGCTATCAAGCCCGCGCAAGACAATTTGAAAGCGTGGGCTGACCTTGCACAAAACCAGGCCAAGGAGGCTCAGGCAGCGCTGCTCGAAACAGTTGAGTCCATCAAGGCTGTCAAGGACCCACAAGCGGCATTTGAAGTCTTCAAGGCCTCCGCAGAAGCCGGCATGGCCATGTTTGCCAAGAACTTGAAGGCAGCTGCATCGTTGAGCGTGGGCCAGTTTAGCGGCACCGTTGATGCAATCGAAAAGGCTCATCCAGCTCCAGAAGCCTTTGCCGCTGTGGCCAAAGGCATGAAAGATGCTGCATCGACTGCTGAAAGCACGCTCGATTCCGCCCTGGACAAAGGCGCTTCTTTTGCAGCATCAATGGCTCCGGAGACGAAGGCAAAGAAGGCACGCTAGACAGCCGTGGCAGGTGAGAATACCGTTCTGTGACTGACACTGGACGGTAACCTTCGGACCTGCATTCAAGGGGTTTTTAAGGCCCAACTGCAAATCAGACAACCCAGCCATTGCGCTGGGTTTTTTGTTTCAGCCAATACAATCAAATTTCATTGTAGGCATTGGAGAGTTTTGCGATGGCATTGAGCGAAATAGAACTCAAGCGGTGCGAGAAAGAAATTGCGGCATTTCTTGCGCGTCGCAGGCCACTTCTCCACCTACGCGATGAATTCGACATTGGATACCGCATTGACGGGCACCAAGTGGTGATTTTCGAAGTCAGGCCCAAACTAAATGAGCAAACAGTGAAGCTTGAATCGCCAATTGCAAAAGCAAGCTTCGTGCGAACCAAGGGCAGGTGGAGAGTCTTTTGGATGCGTCAGCCTTTGAAATGGCAAAGCTATGCACCCAAGGCCGAGGTGAAAACCCTCAAAGAATTCCTCGACACAGTGGACCGGGACGAGCACTTCTGTTTCTTTTGGCGTCAGCCTGCCAAAATTGGTTTCAACATAAAAGGATTGCCATGAAATATCGTCTTTTGGGCCGCACCGGCATGTATGTCTCCGAGCTTTGCCTGGGAACAATGACTTTTGGTGGTCAGGGTTTCTGGAGAGTAATGGGGGGATTGGGGCAGGAGTCGGTCACGGCGCTTGTCAAGCAATCATTCGATGCCGGTGTGAATTTTATCGACACGGCCAACGTCTATTCAGTTGGCGAATCGGAGACCCTTACCGGAAACGCAATCAAGAGCCTGGGATTGCCACGCGATGAGCTGGTCATAGCCACAAAGGGATTCGGCCAGATGAGCGAGACCAAGGTGAACGGTCAAGGGCAGTCCCGTTATCACCTGATGAGCGAGCTTGACGCTAGCCTGAAGCGATTGCAGCTAGACCACGTTGACCTGTACCAGTTGCATGGTTTTGACCCAGTCACACCCCTTGAAGAGGTGTTGTCCACGCTCAACGACATGGTCC
>CAIYNH010000047.1 GCA_903927495.1 uncultured beta proteobacterium | reverse complement strand
TCAAAGCCGCCCGCCACCATGTGGCACTCCATGATTTCTGAACGCACCTGCACGGCGGCTTTGAAGGCTGCAAAGATGTTTGGCGTGGTTTTGTCCAGCAGTCCCTCAAGCATGGGCTGGATTGGGTCGCTGAGGTCCGGTTGGCCACGCCTTGGGTGCAAGCTGTTCGTGCTAATCCGCCGCCGTTCTGGACCATGGAGAATCTGCTCAAGGAATACCCGATCTCCAGTGCCGAGGACTTGGCCCTGCCCTGCCCGAGCAGGTCAGTGATGCGGTCCGCTTTCAGGAATGCCGGCCAGCGGTGCTCGGCACTGCGCCTGCTGTGCGTGCATGAGGCCATAGCGGATCGGGTCATAGAAATAATTCGCGGTGCTGCAAGTGAACTGCAGGTGGGCGACCCTGCGAATTTGGTAACCGATAGCGGTCCGGTCCTAGACGGTGCCGCATTGGCTCGCATTTAAAGTCACATTGCACGTTTGAGAGTTGAATCAAAAGACCTCTTAATGCCCGTCCATAAAGCACTAGCAGCTACAACTAATATAGCAAATTTGATTGGACCACAGACTTTTGAGGTGAACGCAATTGCTGACCTCAACGCTGAACTATTTGGACCGGTGCTGCACATCCTGCGCTGGCGGGACGATCCGCAGGCGGTGATCGCACAAATCAACGCGCTCGGTTATGGCCTGACGATGGGTATCCAGACCCGCATCGACAGCTGCGCCCGGCAACTCGCGCACGCTGCCCACGTCGGCAACGTTTATATCAATCGCAACCAGATTGGCGCGCTGGTAGGAGTGCAGCCGTTTGGAGGTGAGGGTTTGAGCGGCACTGGCCCCAAAGCCGATGGGCCGCATTTCCTGTACCACGGCGGGTGGCAATGTGCAGTTAATGGCATAAGGGTAAGCGCTCGAGACCAGCCAATGCTAATGCTTGCGTTCGAAATTCAAAGGCGCACAATGAAGCACCATGACGCTCGCCCAACTGCCTGTCGATGCCGCCCTTGCCAGCCTCAAGTCCCGAAACAGTGGTCTGACTTCTGCGGAGTCACTGCACCGGCAAACAGAATTTGGCTTCAATCGCGTTGAGACGGTCGCAGGTGAGCCGTTGTGGCTCACGTTTAGTCGCGAATTCACCAATTTTTTTGCCCTCATTCTGTGGCTCGCTGCCGGACTGGCGTTGTTTGCAGACAGCCGCGAGCCCGGGCAAGGCATGACTCAGTTGGCCATTGCCATTGTTTGCGTGATCCTAATTAACGGCGTTTTTTCTTTCTGGCAAAGTTACCGCGCTGAACAGGCGCTCGAAGCGCTGCGCAAACTGTTGCCACAGCAAGTCACGGTGCTGCGCGATGCCCAACAGCAAACCCTGCCCGCTGAGTTGTTAGTGCCGGGCGATGTGCTGCTGCTGGGCGAGGGCGACAAGGTGCCGGCCGATTGCCGCGTGATCGAAGCTTTTGGATTACGCGTGAATTTATCCACCGTTACCGGCGAATCCTTGCCACAGGCGCGCAATGCGGCACCAGATGCGACAACTTCAATGCTCAACGCGCGCAACCTGCTGCTGGCAGGCACGCTGGTGGTGGCGGGCCAATGCCGCGCGGTGGTGTTTGCCACCGGCATGCATTCTGAGTTTGGCAAGATTGCCCATTTGACCCAGTCCATTCATGCGACACCTTCTCCGCTGCAACTCGAAATTGCCCGCCTGTCGCATCTGGTGGCGATTTTGGCAAGTGGTCTGGGGGTGGTATTTTTCTTTATCGGGCAGGCCATGGGATTGCCATTCTGGAGCAACCTGCTGTTTGCCATCGGCATCATTGTTGCCAATGTGCCCGAGGGTCTGCTGCCGACGGTTACCCTGTCGCTGGCAATGGCGACTCAGCGCATGGCGCGGCGCAATGCACTGGTACGCCACCTGTCGGCGGTTGAAACACTGGGCAGCACCACCGTGATTTGTTCAGACAAAACCGGCACCCTGACGCAAAACCGAATGCGCGTCAAACAGGTGTTTACTGAAAGTGATTTTCACGATCCCTGGGGCGATCTGCCCGAGGCGTTGTTGCTGGTGCTGGGGAATTGCCACAGCCTGCGTTTCGCAGAAGGTAAAGCGCAGGGCGACCCCATGGAAAGCGCTTTGTGGGAGGTGGCGGCCCACGCCAAAAAGGCGGTTGATCGGCGCAACTGGTCGTCTGAGCTGGCTTTTGATACCGACCGTAAACGCATGTCGGTGATTGTCGAAGACGGCCTTGAGCGCGTGCTCTACTGCAAGGGCGCACCCGAAGTTGTGCTGTCCCTTTGTGATCGTGTGCTGCTGGCGGGGCAGGCCGTGGCGCTGGATGCCAGCACAAAAAAACATTGGACGCTGGCCCAGGAAGCCATGATGGATGAAGGACTGCGCGTGTTGACGCTGGCTTACAAACCCTTGCTTCCGGGCCAGGAAGCGGTCGAGCAAGCCATGATTCTGTGCGGTATGGTGGGCCTGCAAGACCCCCCGCGCGCAGAGGTGCCAGCGGCGATAGCGCGTTGCCATACGGCAGGGGTCAAGGTCATTATGGTCACCGGTGATCACCCGCACACAGCGTTGGCGATTGCCCGCGAGATTGGTCTGGTGCGCGAGGC
>CAIYNH010000046.1 GCA_903927495.1 uncultured beta proteobacterium | reverse complement strand
TGCGCATGTCCAACGGGCCTTCTGCCCTGAAACTAAATCCGCGTGCCGGGTTGTCAACCTGCGGCGAGCTGATGCCCAAGTCCAGCAAGACACCGGCCACGCTCGCCGCAGGCAGCTCATTCAAATGGCTAAAGCCTTGGTGTCGAATGGAAAAGCGCGGGTCGCAAATGCTGGCTGCCTCAGTCAGCGCATCGGGATCTTTGTCGAAAGCGATCAGCTTTCCAGCAACGGGAAGTCGCGACAGAATCAGGCGGCTGTGGCCCCCACGGCCAAAGGTGGCATCGACAAATACTGGCGCAGGCAACGGCAACAGATCGCAGCTGGCATCGCGCTTCTCAGGTGTTTGGCCAAGCAAAGCATTAACCGCCTCGCTTAACAACACGGTGGTGTGTGTCCATGTAGATCCCACCGTCAGCCTTTAAAAAGAAAAGTCCTTGAGCACATCGGGCATGACACCCTGCATCGCCTGGGCTTCCTGAGCGTCGTAGGTGGTTTTGTCCCATAGCTCAAAAAAATTGCCCATGCCCAACAAGACCGCTTCTTTGGAGATACCGGCGGCCTCGCGTAATTCGGGAGAAATCAAGACCCGACCCGTGCCATCAATTTCGGCATCCATCGCGTTACCCAGAAAAATCCGTTTCCACCACTGCGCCGACATCGGCAAGGCAGCGATGCGTTCACGAAATTTCTCCCATTCCGGGCGCGGGAACAGCATCAAACAGCCGTGCGGGTGTTTGGTGATGGTCAGTTGACCCGCCGCCGAGGCGCTCAAGACATCTCGATGCCGGGTTGGCACTGATAGCCTACCCTTTCCATCCAGACTCAATGAGGAAGCGCCTTGAAACACGATGACAGACCTTTGGTTTTTTGGGGGAACTCAACAATAGTAAGACAAAAAGCACAATTCACCACAAAATTGCACTTTTTTGCACTGTATCAGCAAAAGACCATTCCGGAAACCATGCTGCAACAAATTTTTACAATGAAATCAATGACTTAGACGCGATTTTGAATCCAAATGTCAGATAAAAATCGTTCTAAATTAAGCACTTAGCGTGCGTTTTGAATGTGATGCTTGAGGAGAAAAACTGATCAAGTAATCACGTCTGCATCGGTGGTGATTGCGGGTAGCACCACCCGCCATAGACGCCTTGACTAGCATTCATGGATGTAACAAGCTGGTTATATTCATCTAGTGGCACAACCTTGCCATAGGACCAATTCAAAGTCGTTGGTTCGTTCAAAAAACCAAGACGTGTCTCATTCATTCAATAGCCAGTGCTTAGTTATAAGAATCAATCCACCAACGCCTTCAGCAACGCATCCCGCGCATCCTGGTAGAACTCGACATCCAGCTTGGTCGCCATGTCATCAGACAGGTCAAACAACTGCTTGCGGCACGCTACGGGCAGAAGCAATGACTTGGCGCCTTTTTCAATCGCCAATTCGGCCAGCGTCACGGCGTTGAATACGGGCTCGATGGTGCCGCCCAAGGTCACCTCACCGACCACAACCAAACCTCCCCTGACTGACTTGCGCAAGAGAGCGCTGGACAGTGCAATCAGCGATGCCACTCCTGTCTTGGCACCGGACTTGGCAGCGTCAAAGCCCCGAATCTGAACGGAGAACTCATGCTCGCGAGGGTCACGGTCGCCAACAAGCTGTGTGGCACGCGCGTAAAGGTTCTGTTCAGCGCAGCGAATCGACTCCCTGAATGGTGCCGGCACGGGGTTGTTCAACACCCGCACACCGCTGCCCGGGCCTTCAGTGACTTCCAGCCGGAACAAGCCTGGGTGTTCTTCCTGGCCACCGGGGCTCAGTGTCCAAATCTGACCACACTCCAATGGCTCGTCACCAATGCCGCTCTGGCTTTGCAACTCCGGGGTGGAAACAAACTTCTCAACGCCCTCAGTGCCAATCGTGTAGCTGAAGTGGGTGTTGCGGAACTCTGCCGCGCCAATGCGTTTTTGCTGCTCTTTCACGCGGCGGCGCACTTCCAAGGCCAAGCGTACCGCCCATTCGAGGTCTTCATCGCTGACCTGGGCACTCTCATCCGGGTAAATCAGCTTGAGCAGGCCACTGACCGTCTTGTTGACACCGTTCAGGTCACGCCCTGACAGGGCTCCGCCCCAGAACACGCGCCCTTGCAAGGTCGCAACCCGACTCTGGCCGCGTAGCTGGGTGAAACACTCCGACAAGAAGTCGCTGACCAGGCCAAAGTGGTTGGTGAACATGGTCGGGTTGAGCTTGGGCACGTCCCACCCCGGCAAAAAGCAGTGGATGCGGTCCATGAAGGCCGTGTCGTTGCGCATCTCTGGCGGCAAGGGGCCAAACAGGTGGCCCACGCGCTGCTGATGCTCCACATCCACCTCAAAATTGCCCACCAGCACGATGGAGCCATCGGCGCGAATGCTCTCTTTGCCACGGGAGAACTCCCCGCTCTCCATGTAGCCCTTCATGATGTTCACGCCGTCCTTCTGGTCAAAGGACACGCCGGACACCTCGTCAAAACAGACCACGTCGTACTGGCACACCAGGCCGCGCTGGCCACTGGCGTTATTCACAAACATGCGCGCCACGCTGGCCTTGCCGCCAGAAATCAGGTGGGCATAGGGCGAGATTTGTTGAAACAGGTGCGACTTACCGGTGCCTCGCGGGCCGAGCTCCACCAGGTTGTAATTGCGCTCCACGAACGGCACCATGCGCAGGAGCAGCGCATCTTTGGCGCGGTCATTCAGGTCCGCTGGCTCAAAGCCGACACTGCGCAGCAGCACATCACGCCACTCAGAGGTGTTGAAGCTGGCACGCCCCTTAGCCAGAGCGGTGAGCACTTCGCGTTTCGAGAGCTGAATGGCACGCAGGGCATCAACGCCGAATGGTCGTCCACCCTTTTCTTGGGCAATGGACGCGTCGTAGCCCAGGGTGACTTCGGCATAAAAGCCGCCGGTCAGCATGCGCTCGTGCTCTTTGACCATTTCCGGTGTGATGCGCACGTCATTCAGGCGCAGGCTGGGCAGCGAAGCCACATACGAGTCGCTTTTGGCATCCAAGCGGGCCGTGATGTTGTCGATGATTTTGACGGAGCCTTGCTCACGGGCGCGGGAAATGAACAGGTTTTCTTCCCCAGCCTTGACCGTGCGCGAGCTCAATTGCTTCTGCACGATTTCCAGACCTTCCTGGATTTCAGTCTCATCGGTGGTGGCACAGTAACGGCCCAGCAAAAATTCCACAACGTAGGTTGGCACCGGAAACTGGCGGCTAAAAGTCCGAACCAGGTCCTTACGCACCACATAGCCTTCAAACGCAGCAGTGGCCTTGCGGTCCAGTTCATCTAATTCCATGGCATCTCACTTTTCTTTGTATTTATTCCCCGATCGTGGTCGGCTTCTTTTGCACCAAGTTACCACCGGCATCTAGCACCACCACGAACGCAGCGGTGCCTTCGTTCGCATCGTCTTCCACCGCCAACGATGCCTTTCCATTTTCCAGAGCCCTGACGTTTGCAACCAGCGTCGAATCGGCCAATGCCGCTTTGGTGCGGATATCGACGCTGAGCCCGGCAACCGGTGGTGTCACCTCGACTTTGCACCGCAACCCCGTCCAAGTGACCTTGGTGATGTCCACCTTCAGCGTGCTGACGGTAGCGCCCGCAGCAACCAGCTCCAAAACTGGCACCAGACATTCCTGCAGGGTCAGACCGCCATGGGTGTAAACCGCACCTGCATGGAAGTTGGAAATGCCAGGGGCGAAGGCAATCTGCACGTCCTTGCACCAATCCCAACCAAAGGTCAGCGGGGTGCCGTGGGACGAATCCTTCAGCACCGCACAGCGGCCCCAGCGGGTTTCTGCTTCAAACTTTGAGAGATCAGACTTAGGCAGCCCTCCGGGCACCAGCAACCAGCCATGGTCGGTGACGATACGGAAATGTGCCCAACCTGCAAGCTGCAGCTCCGTCACGCGCTCCACAATTTGTAGCAATTGGTTGTCCATATCACGCGCCAATCGCAGCCCGTGCTCATGCCCAAAATGGTCGAGGTCGCCACACTCCACCCAAGCCTTGCCACTGGGGTCGCCGCATTCTTGTTTGTCAAGCACCTGAAAGCCATGGTCGGCCAGCAGCTTGCGGAAATTGTGGGTGGACAGCGGTTTGCAGTCAAACGCCACACTGGGCTCAAAGTTTTCGTCCGTCTTTTTGCCCGATACCCACTGCGCCACCGGCGAAGCCCACGCTTTGCCGGACGCTGTGACTGACGGCATGCTGGTCCACATGGCGCTGGAAGTAACCTTGCCCAAACTCGCTAACTGAGCTTTCAATTGCATAGCCACGTCATAGCGCAGGCCATCGACGAACACCGTGCAGACCCCGTCTGTAGAAGCGCCATCTGTGGAAGCGGCTTCCAGCCGCTTTGAATTCATCAAGCGCCAAGATGGCGCTTCTACAGTCGCTTCCACATTCAAACCGCCTTCTGCCTTCACCAGCTCCTGAAAACGATGCGCCGAATCCTCCAGCCACGGTACATACAGCGCACGCAACGCCCCGCCAACGGCATCGGTGTCCGCCTTGCTACTGACGGCAGCCAGTGCCTGCATGGCAGCTTGGTCCACCCGCCAACCCGACTCTTGGTAGCTGATTGCCAGTTGCGCCAAGGTGGCACCGGCTGGCGTTTGCTTGGATAGCGTGGCAAGCTCAGCCAGATGTTGCAAACCCTGCACCAGCGGCGCACTGCCCATCTTGGACCAAAGCCAATCGCGGCGGCTGCCATGTTCTTTATCCAAATCCAGCACTTTTGCCCGCGCCAGTTCAGCCGACATCGACGCGCACGCACTCAAGGCATAGCGCAGGGCAGACTCGGCACTTTCGCTGGCGCGAGGGTAGCCTGCCAACTGGTCTGGTGCATCAAAGAAATCTTTGGGTGGTGGTGGCGACAATTGACCGAGTAAGGGGGCAATTGAATTGAAGCTGGTGAAGGACTCGCAATAAAGCTCCCACACATTGGCCCATGGGCCTTGATGCTCGGCCAGTTTTTCAGCGGCGCTCACTGTGCCATCTGATTGCGGGTCGAACCCCAAATTCTGCTGACAATGGCCCACAAACACTGACCAATGCCCACCCACCCATTGCGCCTGCGCCGAAGCAGGGTTGTTCAGCCAAACCAGCACATCACGCGTAGGGTTCGGCATCAGCAAGGCCTCCAACCAGGCTGCATTGATTTGATGCCCCTGCAATTCGGCCACATTGCGGTCAAGCAACAGATGCGCTTCCAGCACACGTTTGAGCGCCTCTTGCGTGGTTTTGACCTGCGTTACATCCAGCCCCAGGCCGCCTTTTTTTGCTGACAGGAACGCGTTCACGGTCCAGTCTTTACCGTTGACTTGGCTCCAGAACACGCCCCGGTATTGCAACTCGGCCAGCGGCTGCAGCTCGCGCGGGCAAGTTTCAATGGCGCGCAGGTCGGCGCGGCTGATACCGGGCAAGTACAGAATGGGTACGACACCGTCCGGCAATGGGGCACCCACCTTGCCAGCAACAGCGCATTTCAGCCAAATGCTGGGGCCTTGGCGCTTGTCTGGGGCATAGGTACCCAGCACAAACAGCTCTGGCAACTGCTTGGTCAATTGCGCAATGGCGGATTCCCAATGGCGGTCTGCGTCTGTCCATAGGATGGCGGCGGGTGCGACCATCAGCGAGCGGTTCACCTTGGCAGCCGCTTGCACGCTTTCAATCAGTTTGTCGGCCAGCGTCATGGCGATGCATCCAAAAGTCGTTGTTCCGCAAAGCGGGCCAGTACATGGCCAAACGACTGTGCCTTGTCTTGAGCACCTCGGGCACGGAAAAAGTCGCGCAAGGTCTCAAGCTCCTGCAACGTGGCAGTTGCCAGAAATTTGTCATCAAAAACGCGACTTACCACTTCGAGTCGTCGGTCACGCAAAAAGGCAATGTCAAGCTTGAGCAGATTGACCATGTACGCCGCTTGGGTGTCGTTTGTGTCACTGGGGATGATGTGCCCATCCAAGGTGTAGGCAAAACGCGACTCGCAGTGCGCATCGAGCGGGGAAATCTGCAAGGCTTCATCAAAATCAGCACCCTTGGCATGACCACAATGCAGCGGCATACCCGGTTGAGTCTCGCGGATGCAAGATGCGTGCAAATTCTCGTAGTTCAACGCCAAATCGGCATAACGCTCTTGCGGCCGAAAGTGCTCAATGTGGCTGTCACTCAAGTCAATCTGGCGACCGCAGTAACAACAAATCCAACCCTGCTCACTCAGCAATGACTCATGCAACTTGCGTTTTTGCGGGTTTTGCAAATCACCATAACCGGGTGCCCAATTGGCATCATCGCTGACTTTCCAGGCTTCAAATTCCGGCGCAGGGCTGCCCTTGGTGACATGCTTCATCGGCCCAACACCTCTTTGCGCTTGAGCAGCGCTGCGGCTCCACCCAGCTCGGCGATGCCTGGGGCCAGTTCCGACAAGGCGTTCAGTTGCTCACGCGCCGAGTCAAGCTCATTGCGCTCCAGCGTCGCAAACAGCTTGGCCAGCGCGTCTTCAACGCCAGGTGTGCGGGCGGTGGCATCCATGATTTCTTCCAGCACCTGGCTGGAGTCCAGGCCATAGCTCACCTGGGGGTGCGATGTGCCCTCCGGGCGCAGCAGAATGATTTGCTCTGGCCGCAGTTCGCCCAGCACCTGCGGCGAATGGCTCGCCACTATGAATTGCAGCGCCGGAAACGCCGCCTGCAAGCCTTGGGTGATGATGCGTTGCCAGCGGGGATGCAAGTGCATATCCAACTCATCAATCAACACCACCCCGGCTGTCTTGGTGGTGACCTCAACCCCAAGTTGCGGGTTAAGCAGACACATGCGCCGCGCAATGTCGCCCACCAGACCGATGACGGCACGCTGCCCGTCGCTGAGGTTCTCAAACGCCGTGGGGTCGCGCGTGCCTGAAACATCTGGCAGCCAGTCCACCAACAAACTCTTTTGCTTCAAGTCGTAGCGCAGGCCCTTGACTCCTTCCACGGCCTTTGCCAATGCCACATTGGCCAATGCCAGTTCATCATTTTTTATAGCATCAAACGCGACACCCGTCTCGGATGAGGTCTGAAAGCGCTCCAAGCATTTGGCAATAGCCCAGCTTTGAAAAGCAACCGAGTCCAGCGAGGCATTCCACCAGCTCGCGTAACCGTCGATACGTGAATTGCGTTGTGTGGCGGCTTGCAACTCGTGGGGCTGAGGGTCGCTCCAATGCCGATTGGCGCGGTAAAAGGCTACCAGTGGAAGGCTAGGAAAATCTAGCGGACCTTCGGGTCTCGGGTTACCAACCTGCTGAAGGGTGCGCCATATCTGGCCCGGAAATTGGCCGGACAGTGTGGCACTGCCCACCTGGCTGGTTCGGGTCAGGGTCCAGACGCAACCTGCGTCAAACGCTTCACCGCCAGCTTCCACCTTGACTGGATATTGCGGTTCAAACCGGTACAAGCCGCCGGTGTTGACGGCAAGCAGGCGCACATGCCCGGCCTCAGTCAGCGGGGGATTGTGTGGCACATCCAGTGCGGCTATCAGGCCATAAAACGACTCGCAAATGCCTTTGAGCAGCGAAGTTTTTCCACTGCCGTTGATGCCTACCACCACGTTAAAACCAGGCCTAAAGATCACTGACAGACCTGCATGACAACGGTAGTTTTTTAGATGGATTGAGTCTAGTTTCATCACAAATCTCCTTTTTCGCGGCGTGCCGCCATTTCTTCGGTCAGCTTCATGGTGTGCAAATAACCCCTTGCCGAACCATCTCCGCCCACACAAAGGGCGAGCGCCTGCGCAAATAGTCTGCGCTGACATCATGATTGAAATAATCATTCACATGTTGGGCTCGCATACCAGCCGTTTCAACGTCATTAAGATGAAGCCGCTGAATGGTGGTCAATGCCATGTTAAGCAACGCCGCGTCAGCCTGTAAATGCCCCCCAGGGGCAATCTCGCCATTAGCCAGATTGAGTTCAAAAGTAAATTCCGACATCTCAAACGGGTCCAACACATCATCAAAGCGGCCTTTGTTGCGGTTTGCGCCCAAGCAACTCAAACGGAAGTTGGCCCACTCATAGGCCTGCCCAGCGTTGACTGACTTGGCGACAAAATGGTCTGTGGAAGATGCCCCACTTGCCCACTCAAAGAAAATACACAAGTACGCACAGATTCCCCCATAAGCACTCCAGAGCTCTTTTTGCGACTCGCGCCAATAAGTTGGCAAGGCACTCGCATCCGGCGCGGGTGCATCCATTGACCAGCCTTTGTCAACCAGCCATTGATGCCCGCGCTGGCGAACACGCTCGTCAAAGTTGGCAGGCTCGGGCTGCAAACACACCGGCATCATGGCTGCCAGCCTTTATGCTCAGCCAAGGCCCGCCAACGGAACAAGAACGCGTCTTTGGGGTTAAGCGCCAGCAGCAACTGTTGATTCATCGCCTGCAACGCGGGCAAGTCGTTCGAGTTGGCCTGGTTGACGAGTTTGGAAGCTTCGTCCAAAAGTTTGGCAATCTCTGGTGCCCGGTCACTGGTCAAATCAAAAGCCTCACTGGTGAGCCAGTTCGACACCGTGCCGTGTTTCTCAAAAACCCGCTGCGTCAAAGCCACGTCAGCACCCTCTTCACCGTGGATGTAATCCAGGTCAAACCAGGCATCTTGGGTCGCATCAAAAAAGGGCTCCAGCGAAGCCAACACCTGCGGCGAATGCGTGGCTGTAATCAACTGCACTTGCGCGGTAGGGGCCATGTTTTTCATCACACTCACCAGCGAACCAATCACACTGAACTGCCATTTGGGGTGCAGGTGCGACTCTATTTCGTCAATCAAAAAAACGACTTGATTACTACTGGTCTCTGCCAGCAATTGACTGGCCTTCAAATGCTCTTCCCAGGCCCAAACCAGTAGATAGGCCAGCGCCAAAATACGGCGCATACCTGATGAGGCATGTACCACAGGCACATCCAGTCCATAGGGCATGGTCAAGGTCGGCATGTCCCTGGCATCATCCAAGCTGATGCGCGTCAACTTGCCCATGAACAAAGTCTCGTCTTCGTTGGCAGATAGCGTCATCAACACCCACACAAAATGAGTCCAGGCATCGCCTTGTTCGCGCTGCCAATTGGCCACATCGCGTATCAAGCCATTGCAATAAATGCCGGTCTCATCTTCCAGACCATCCCAAACATCTTGTGGGCTAAACACATAAGCTGGGCGACGCTCTTGCACATCCACCCCAGCTTGAGTGCGCCAGTAATTTCTGGCCGGGTCCCACAGTGCAAAACCACCGTCTGCCATGGCATACAACACCAGGCCCGGGTTGGCTGGCCGCCCCGCGCGCCCGGTCCAGGACTGGGTTTGCCTGTCAAAGTGGCTGGTGTATTGCTCAGTGGCCGTCTTGCCAGTGAAAGAAAACGTAATGTCGCCCTGCTCTTGCGGACGCGGCAAGGCAAGGCGGCCCGTCGTCAGGCGCTTATTGACCTCGCCGGGCCAGCGCCGCGTCATGGCCCAAAAAGCAATATCAAGTAAAAAGCTTTTACCTAGTCCGTTGTCGCCGGTGATGAGGTTGAGCCGGTCACCAAAATTGAGATCCATGGAGGGGGATGGCCCCACGCCACTGAGTTTTAAGGTTTTTAACATTGATCTATTCCATTCATGTTTTGTGACACAAGCTTTGCAGCCCATGTGAAGGGGTACTCATTGATGCAGCTGCAACTCGCGCAGGGTCATGATGTTGCGTCCCTGACATCTTCAATGCCCAGTCCCTTTAGTCGCTCGATGAGATCGCCGCGTCTGAACGTTGCGGACAACTGTTGTACGGAGATCGGCTGCTCACCATACAAAGCCTTGAGTGACAGCTCAATATCTTTTACTGATGCCAAGAAATAGCTTTCACCTTGCGTTTCAACCAAACCTTGTGCGGTAGTGAAATTGGTATGGTCAAGCCTTTCAAGCGGAAGTTGGAGCATCTTCAGCAAACGCCGCCCCATTTGCATCGCGATAAAACATGAGGCGTAGCGTACGAACAATGGGTCAGCAGGTGCTGGACGACGCCGATGATTCTCTGCAATGCGATACAACAGCACCGCTGTGATAGCCTGCGCACCATTGATGTTTGGTGGAAATATTTCACGATACAACTTGCCAAAATGCTCCCGAGTCAGAAACTTGGCCTGGTGCGGGGCTGCACGCCAGACAGCAAGAATCGCCTCAGCTGCCGCGCCCGAGGTGATGTCCACTTGTTTGGGCGCCCCATCCGTACGCTTGCGGCGGTAGTTGTAGCCTAAAGCTTGAACACTGTTGTCGAGCCGCTGTTGCACTTCGTCGTTAGAGCGCAAATCTTTCAAATCAACAGGATTTTGACTGTTCGTCGCGTGTGTAATTTGCAGTACAAGGTCTTCATTGTCTTTGGGCAACTCATACAAACGCACCAAAACACTGACATCTAGCGGGATCATTTCACCCTGGTCCGCCATACTAGCCAAGGTCTTGGCAATCGTCATGCAAGTCTGTGCGCCATTGACGATTTGCAAGTTATCGGCTTGCACCTGAAAGTTGGCTCCTTGCAAGGCGTTGTATTTGAAGTGATCACAAATGATCGTCAAGCCGTTGTTGAAGAAATAAAAATTAGCGGGATTGTTGGAACGCAGGGTAGCCGCAATACCCTCATTAACTCGGTTACCGTGCAAACCCAGATAGCGCCGAACATTGCGCTCAAGCAAACGGTCGCCGTTCGTGCTCATCAGCGCAGCGACTTCTGCCACCGGCATACGGCCAACGCAAACACGGCTGAAATTCATGTCTTCCACATTGGCTTTGCCGACGAAACGCAAGGTGTCATCAACTTGCTTGGGGCGCTGCAAAAGTCCGATCAGCACATCGTGGTTGACATGTTCCCATGTCACTTGATCGCCAAAGCCAGTCCGTTCTATGGCTTGTTCGGCTGATACGTTCCACTTGAGCCCGTTGTTACACGCGATAGCGCGTACGCTGGGAATTAAACCATCACGTATCAACGAGCGGGCGGCTTCCACCTTTACTCTAAGGCGGTCATTGATAGTGCCTAATTCAGCGGCAGGGTCAAAAATGTGGCGGATGGCATTGATCAAGGCCAGCACGCCGTTTTCCTCAAAATTTGAGTTGCCTTCCAGCTTGGCCTTGTATTTCCCCTGAAACAGAGTGACAACGAACTCGCCATCAATCTCTTCGGTTACGTGCATGGCATCCACACCAAAATCGCCACCGCCATCGGTCAGACAATCAAACGCCGCCTCCGAATCAAGATCGAGCATGGTCTTAACGCACAGATAGACAAAGGCCAGCGACTTGAGTCGGGTCGCTTCGGTCAGGTTCAATTCAGATTGCGCTGACTCACGAATTTCTTCTACGACACCCGTGATGCGCTGGTCAATGATGGAAGTGTTGATATTCATGCCTTATACCTTTCTGAGATTAGTAACTGCCGCCATTTTCTCAGCCAGAGTTAAATGATGGTCATTGATGCGCTCGCCGCCGAACACTTTGAACCACGGGGCGGACTCAACGTCTTTGCCACGGTCTTTGTCCCAGGTGATGTTGAGCTTGGGCTTTTTGTTGTGGCGCAGCACGTCCAAGGTCATGAAGGGGCGGATGTTTATGCGGATGCCATCGTTGAGGTCGGGCTGCCAGCCTATGGGCTGCTGGGCCAACGGCTTCCAGCGCACAAAGATGTCGTAGGGCTTTTCGCCTTCCAGAATGGCTTGCAGGCGGACTTTGAGGTTTTGCGCGGAGGACAGGCGCAGCGGTGCGCCGTCAGCGCCGCTGGCCACGCCGGCCTCTTGGGTGCGAATCCAGTCGCCCAGGTAGGTGTGGATGAGTCGCTCCAGGTTTTTGGCATCGAGCAAGTGCGCGTTAACCAGGGCAGCAAAGCCGTCTTTCTGGCCGTCCCAGACGTGCCAGATAAACGGGCGATGGCCAAAGCGCTTGGCGTGCTGCTCAAAAAAGCTGTCGCGCAGCCACACTGCCAGCCCCTTGCCCGCGTTGTCGGCTTGGGCCAGCAGCTTGTCGAGCACGCTGGGGGTCCAACTGCCGGGGGCTGCCGTTTCCCAGGCATCAATCAGCAGGGCCAGCAAACGCTCGTGGGCGGGTTGCTCGCCGCGCACAGCGGGCAGGCAGACGATGCCGTCGTCGTCGGTGTGTTTGGCAAGCGGCTCGCAGCGGGCTATCCAGGCGTGGGCTTCGCTGGATAACTCCATGGCGGGTGCGCTGGTGTCGGCTGCGGCTGCATCGTTGCTAGCTTGTTTGTAGCTGCTCGCGCTTATCTGACGGGGGCTAGAGGCCGATTTGGCTTGTAACTCTTGAGAATCGGCCGTTTGCTGCTCTGCGGGCCAGCGGTAGCCCAGCAGACGGGCGACTGCCACTTGCAGCGGGTCGGTGGCGGGGACGGGGTGGCCGTGGAACAGCCACTGGGTTGGGTCGTCGGAATAGGGTTTGGGCAGGCCGTGGGGGTAACGCTCGGCGGCGACTTGGCTCCAGTGGGCCAGGTCGAAGGGGACTTTTGTAAGGGTTGAGTTCGTAACCTTTAGACTTTGGTCAATTTCTCTTACCAAGTCGGCATACGCCCCTGACGAACAAAAAGCCCAAATTGCCAACAGGTCGCTAGATGAAAATGGAATGATGGGTGAAACATTGCTATCAAAGGCACCACCCATATAAATGCTCGTAGGCAGGGCACGCATTTGTGAAATGAGCACACCAGCTTTTCCCCAAGCGCCTAATCCTTGGCGACGGGCAATTTCTTGGCCGCCATTCTTCCAAAGCAGGCAGTCGGAAAGTCCACCAAATAGTTGCCCCTGGTCAACAGCTCCCTGATAGTGAATCCAAGATTGTGTTTTATCGCCCAACTCCCAGAAGCAGACTCGGAAACTTGCATCATCTCCTGTCTTAACTCCCTGGAATGAGGTTGCATATTGTCCAAGTAGTGCGAGATTGGTCGAACTCTCGGAGAGCACAATCCTGGAATCTGGATTTCTACGCTGCTGCGCTTGAGAAACGTTCAGAACCACTCCAGTCTTGAGGTGCTCTTTCTTCTCGTCAATTGTTTTAAGACTGATTGCATTGATACCAGCAAAAGTCTGGGTTGGATGCGCCAGTTTCCTTGTTCCAAGCCACAGCGTTGCAAGCGGACCGCGGTTTCCGAACGATTCCCAGGCCTCCTCGCCAAGTGAAGCAGCGAGGTCGATAGTAGTTTCGCTCAGCAACCAGCCTCTAAAGTCCGTATAGCTTTGCAAAAACCACCAGTTTTGCGGGCTAACGATACCAAAGCTTCCTGAACTCAAACATAGGTCTATACATCGTTCAATAAAAACCGTCGCAAGGTCATGTTTCGCATCTTTGTAGTTTGATGCGCAAAACGACCTCAAACCGTCGGACTGTTTGCCGCGCGCCAAATACGGCACATTGGTAATCACCAAGTGATAGCGCGCATCCAGCAATCGGGCCGCTTCCAGCAGGCCTCGGGCGCTGATGGCTAAGTCCCAGGCATCGTCATTCAAATCTTGCGACCCGCCCCACAGCGTGCCGGGTTGCTCACTGCTCAGGGCTTGCTCTATCAGCGTTTGCAGCGTCTCAAAACTGGATGTGGCCAGGTCGTTTTTGATGCTCAGCGACGGGTTGAGCAAGCTGCCCAGCAAGGGCGCTTGGGCAAACACGCTGTGCAGCAGGCGCAGCTCCTGGCGCAGCAATGCAGCGTTGGGCTGGCTGTCGGGCACCAGTGCTTCCCAGTCTTGCGGTCGGGCAGACACTTTCAGGCCGCAGCAGGCAATGCGTGGCGCGGGCATGTCTGGCCGCACACCCAGCGAGTTGCCGTGTTCGTCGGGGTAGCGCCAGGCGGCCAAGGCCAACGCGAACACCGCGATTTCGACACAGCGAGGGTCTATCTCCAGCCCGTGCAGGTTGTGCGCCAGCACGGCATCGACCGCATCCATAGCGCTCAAACCCTCGTCGGCCACACGCAGCGGCACCAGCAGCAAAAAGGCCGCCACCAAAAAGTGGCCCGAGCCGCAGCTGGGGTCAAGCAACTTGAAGTCGGTCAGGTGGTCGGGCCAGCCTTCAAAGTTGCCCGCAGCGGGGCTGCCATCCTCCAGCGTGCGCAAATACGGCATGGTCACCGGGCAAGGCAGGCCGGGGTGGCGGGTGTGCCACCAGGCACCCAGCGAGTTGTGCAGCAAAAAGTCCACCATATAGGGCTCGGTAAAGAGCTGGGTGACGGCGGGCAGTTCGTCGGCACCTATCTTGACCTCGGAGGCGTTGACTTCGTCTTTGCGCTTGGCTTGCCAAAACTGATAAACCCAGCCCAGGCTGTCGCTGGCCTGAAAGACCTCGGGCGGCAATTGCGAGAGCAGCCGCTCCAGCTCGCGCTGGTGTTCGGGTGCAAAGCTGATTTCAAACACAGGGCTGTGCGGTTTGAAAACTTGCGGCAACATGCGCGCGGCCAGTTTGCCCGCCAGCTCCCAATGGCTTTTGGCACCCATCGCCATATCAGGATGGTTGTCCACCATGTCGCGGCAGTCGTCCAGCGACACGGCAGCACCCGGCTCCCACATCAGAAGGTTGTTTTCGGCCAGAAAGCGGGCAAACAACATGCGGTGCCAGTGCTCATAGGCTACCTCCCACACCAGTGCTTGCAGCTCGACACTACTGTTTTGAGAGCTGCTTGCGCTGATGGAACGGGCATGAGCGCGCAATTTCCTTCTTAAAACCCGCTGGGGTTCGTCCAGATAATCAGGCACCTTGGGTTCGGCCACTGCCAGTTGTGCCAAGGCGGCTTTGCCAGCTTTTTCAGCTACATCGCGTGCAGCCTTGACGGTGTTTTCAAGCTGGGTGCGCAGGGGTTTGGGTAGGGGGGCGTTGGGGGTGGGTGTGACAGGGGACATCGGAATCTCGTTATGTTTTTGATAGCTGCTTGCGCTTGATTTACGGGGGCTAGAGGGCTATTTGGCTCAAGGTTTTCACATCAGGCTCATGGGCGTCCCCTATCAATGACAGTGTGGGCTGCGACAACACCCGGTTGACAAACGAGTCTGGCTCGGCGCGGCGACGCTCAAACTCTTTGGGTGAATAGCAGCTTGGGTTGATTATTCGGCCCAATTGCGCCTCGGCGGGCTCCAACGCGGCCAAGACCTGGCTGAGCAGCAAATCGTTACCCACCAGCATCACGTCAATGTCGCTGCGGGCGGTGTCGGTTTGTTTGGCGACCGAACCATAGACCCAGGCGGATTGCAGATTTGGCAACAAGGGTTGCAAGGCATCGCGCAGCACCGGCACCGTGCCCAGCGTCTTGCGAGTCAGGGCGACCAGTTCAGCATACACAGACGATTGGGGGTTGGCCTGAAAGCGGCGCAGGTTGCCGACCGCTTGCGCATCGACCAGGCCTGCCGTGGCCAAGCGGTTGAGCTCTCGCTGCAACGAGGCACTGCCCAGGCCGGTAAGGCGGCGTAGCTCGTTGAGGTGATAGGCGCGGTCTGGTTGACCAAACAGCCACACAAAGAGGCGCGATTGGCTGTCGGTAAAAAGTGCTGCTGCAATGGTCATGCCAAATAATAGCATTATTAAGCCAATTATTGGCACGATAGACACCCATGCGTGCCATGGAAGAATGACGGTAGTACGTGATGACTATTCAAAAATAATAGCTGCTTGTGCATACTGGACGGGCGCTAGAGGGTGATTTAGCTTACAAGAATCGACGGATGTTTGAAGTGATGTCACAAGGCACTGACCCAGTTTTCTACCTTCAGGCCGGGGTAGCCTTTGAAGTCGTCCTCGTTGTTGGTGACCAGCGTGAGACCTGTGCTCACCGCGTGGGCGGCGATGAGGCGGTCCATGGTGTCACGTTGACGGTCTCGCACGGCTGCACGCAGCACACCAAAACTTATCGCATCCGATTCGCCGAAAGGCAATACCGGAATGCGCTGTGTCAACAGGGCCAGCACACGTTCGTCTTGCGCACGGTTGGCGGTTTGAATTTCAAGCCCGGCGCGCAGTTCGGCATAGGTCACCACCGACATCACGGCACTCCCTTGGGGCAAAGATTCAAGTCGGTGCAGCACTTCGGGTGGCTGGCGCTTGATGATGTAGATGCAAATATTGGTGTCAAGCAGGTAACGCATGGCTTATTTCTGGGATTTTTCGGCGCCGCTCCAGTCGCGCTCGCGTTCTACATGAAATTCACGCCCACCGGCCATGAAGTCCTGGCTAAACATGGACAAGATGGGGGTCAGGTCGCCAATGGTTTCCTGCACCACCGGGCGCAGCACCAGCGTGTTACCCACCCGCTCGACTTCAACGTCTTGCGCGCCATCGACAAAGGCCAGCTCTTTGGGGATGCGCACGGCCAGCGAATTGCCGCTTTTGAAAACTCGGGTCAACATGAGGCTTGCTCCTTGAAAAATTAAAGTATATACAGGCTATACCACACTAAAGGTTGGTACCGCTCATTTTTACTGACGAGATATCAGGTTACGCTGCACTAACCCGACCTAACTGGTATATTTTTAATAGCTGCTTGCGCTTATCCGACGAGGGCTAGAGGGTGATTTGGCTTAAAAATTCACAGCCCTCGGTGTTATCGACTAACGGGGGATGCCAAGCAATCGCTCACGTGACTTGGGGTCTCGGTGCTGGTGAAAGCATGACAGAACAGAAACTACATCGTCATCAATGACGTAAAACAGGGAATACGGAAACCGGTCCAGATTGGCGCGCCGCACCTCTTGCTCTACCTTGGGATAGAGATACGGGTTTCTGGACAAAAAACCATTGGTACGTTCAACTTCAGCCGAAAAGGCTTCACCCATGTTGATATGGCTTTGGGCGTACCACTCAAACGCTTCTGTGGCCTCAAGCTGCGCCAGTGGTTTGAAAACGACCTGAAAAACCATGCCTAATGCGACACGGCTAACCATTGGGTTTTGAGTTCCGCAAAGCTCAATCCAGGCTCATTTGGGTTGGCTCTGTGGTGCGCAAGGCGAGCGCGCAGCTCAGTGCGTTGTGCATCGGTGGTCAGCGGTACGGATGCCTCACTGTCAGCACTCATGATTAGCGCCTCTCCCAGCGAGCGCTTGTCAGCGATGCTTAAACCCTCAAGCTCTTGGAATAGGTGTGTATTCATCGTGAAAATATTAGCACAAACACCTACAGCGCCACCGGACCACTCTTCAATTTGTCGGCCAGCAATTGCTCCACCTCGGTCAACCAAGCTTTAAGTTCTGCTTCGTTATTGAGAGTGCGCTTTGGAATGCTGACGTGCGTGACGTTGGGTTTTAGAAGTTGGACTGCGGCATGGCGGGCGGCATCAAAACGGCTGCCCAGGGCTTGGGTCTTGGAAATCCAGTGGTCTAGCGTGCAGTCGTCAAGCGCGTCTTGCAGTTGGTCTGGCGTTGCCAAGTCAATCGGCTTAACCGGTGCCAGGTGATGGTCTTGCGTTAATTTGGTGCGCTGAGCATCTGTCAGCTTGGTCCAATCCGCATCGGCAGACAAGTGGGCTTGCTGCATGGCGAAGGCGGTTGTGAAGCCTTGCAGTTTGGCGTTTAAGGCCTGGCGCAGCAGGTCGGCAGTGCGGTCAAGCAAGGGGCGCACGGCGTCGGGTTCGGCCAGCAGACTGCGTTGTGTATGAATGGCCTCTTTTTCGGCCGCAATCTCGTCAAAGGGGCCAAGCTCTTTGGCGTGCTCCAGCAGGCTGGTAAGTTGACTCCATACTGGTAGGCGCTTGTGCATAGCCTCAGCCGTGGTGGTCCACTGTTTGGACAAGCCCAGCAATTCGTCATGGCGGGTGTAGAGCTCCAGCAGTTGGCCGTTGCCAGACTGGGACTCCAGTGCTTCGATGGCGGTGAGCTTCGGCGCAAGCGGTGCCGGGGCTGGGCCACCCGCCTTGCTGGCCAGGTCGCGCAGCTTAGCAATCAGCAGGGGAACCTTGGTCAGCTCTTCTTTGGGCTGGCAGGGCACGCCAACGGCGCTGAACAACTGGCGAATTTTGATGAGCTGTGGCGGCGTGATGGTGATGGACTCTTGACGGAAGCTGGCTTGGGTGAGTTTGTTGCGGTCAAGGCTCTTCGCATCGACCAATTTGCTGCTCGCATCCATGGCGCGGATATGGCCGCTTGAGAGCAGCGCAAACAGAGCACCATCGATGGCATCACGCGGCCAACCAAAGGGCGGGCTCTCGAAGTTGTCGCGTATCTCGCCACCTTTTTTGCCGGGGCCAATGAAGGCCAACAGCTTTTGGCACACCGGTTGTTTGTCTGCCTCTTGGGTGTGGCCGACAGCTTTGAGGGCTTCAAGGTTGCCCTTGCGGGCTTCATCAAGCACCCGGCTCCATTGGTCACTGTCGGCAATGTCAAAGTCTTTGTACAGGC
This sequence comes from uncultured beta proteobacterium, assembly GCA_903927495.1. Lineage (GTDB taxonomy): Bacteria > Pseudomonadota > Gammaproteobacteria > Burkholderiales > Burkholderiaceae_C > Rhodoferax. The sequence goes on along the minus strand of CAIYNH010000046.1, from coordinate 473 downwards.
GGATGGCCGAGGATTTGGCGGCGCGGTTGATGCGGTCGGACAACTCGTTGCCTTCGGTCACCTCTTGGCCGCCAGCCTGAAACACGCGGGCACCGGCGAACAGGGCATCCAGCAGGTCTTTGAGTTCTTTGTCAGCGTTGCGTTCGCGGCTTTCCATAGAGCGCTGGGCATCGCGGCCGGGCTCGGTGGCGGGAGTGCCTTTTTTGCGCAAAGTGGCGCGGGCAGATTCGAGCGCAACAATGGCGTTGGTCAGCTCTGTTTTGTTTTGGGCACGCAAAAAGGCAAACAACGTCGGGTTGTCGGAGGGCTTGGATTTGGCTTCGGCAATGACGGACTTTTCTTCGGTTTGCCAACCATCTTGCAGCCAAAGATACAGGGCTTTGTCGTTGTCGCGCGGCAAAGTCTCATCAAAAGTGGGGGTGAGGCGGCGCTCGACGTTGTCTTTGCCTTGCACAACACGCACTTTTTTCAGC
>CAIYNH010000045.1 GCA_903927495.1 uncultured beta proteobacterium | reverse complement strand
TCACCCAGGCTTTGCTGGGCAGAATTCAAGGCGCGTTTGAGCCCGTCATCTGCACCCTCAAGGGCGACTAAAACGGCAATACGGTTGTTGGCCATGAGTCCAGAAATTGAGTTAAATTGCGTTTACAAAGACAGAGAATTGGAAACATCATGCAAAGTTGGCAAATGCTAGAGGCACAGAGGCGATTTACCGACCTGATCGATTGCGCTCAAACAGATGGCCCACAGGAAATCAAAGATCAGGGGCAATCTGTCGCCGTCTTGGTTTCGCGGGAATGGTTTGATCAGCAAATGAAATCGCTGGAAGAACTTGAGCTTTTGCCCATCGTGCATCAGCGACTTGCGCAGTGGACACAAAATCCAGAACTAGTAATCGCAATGAGCCACCAGGAACTTCAAATCCTTGCGAGCAATCCGACTTCAACCTGTGTTTCGAATAAGCATTAAACTGTGCGCATGTATTCATGCGTACGAAAGTAACTATGCCAAGCCTTCAAACCGCCATACCGAATAGAAATTTTGGTGAACGCAAACCATTAAAACGTGCAACCAATCTGAGTCTGAGCGCAGATGTACTTGAAGCAGCCAAAGCGCTGGAACTCAATGTCTCCCAGATTTGTGACGCCCATTTGCGTGAATTGGTGCTTCGCGAACAGAATATCCGCTGGAAGTCAGAGCATGCAGATTTCATTGCCGCTTATAACGCCACCATTGAGAAAGAAGGGCTGCCCCTTGAAGCCTGGAGAACTTTTTAATGGCACGTTTTGACGTTTACCGAAATAGTGGATCTCACGCAGCAGCAACACCTTTTTTGCTGGACGTTCAATGCAGTTTGCTTGAAGATATGGACAGCACCATGGTGATTCCGATGCGAAGCGTTGAGCACTTTGCCAAAGTCAAACTACCGACCCGATTGATACCCGTGTTCACCATTGATGGAAAAAATTACCTGCTCGAAACACCAAAAATGGGTGCTGTACCCAGGCGCATTTTGAAAGATCGCGTGACCTCGCTAGTCAACGAGCAGGCACGCATCACTGCAGCCTTGGACTTTTTATTTCAGGGGTATTAAACAGATGGCCAAAGTTGTCAAAAAAAAGTGGCTGGCGGTGAGTACGCCACTGAGAGAGAAGTGAACCGAGACGGTATGAGCGCCTTAAGTGCACTCGACCGCGCGGTGCAAAGTTGGCTGCTGCAGGAAGTCGGGCCTGCCTATGACGCACTCAAAGCAGACCCGGCACGAGCCGTCTCCATTGATCAAGTGCGCTCACGCCTGACAGCCAAACACAATCCCCGATGATTTTTAATCAAGCTGTTCACGAATCAGAACGCCTGTGCATTAGGCTGATCACCATGATTTAGCTTAGAGTTCTGATTTGGTTTTCTATTTCCGACGCCAATCTTGGGATACGCCGCACCACCTGTCGCTCGATGTCGAGCCGCTTTTTGAGCATGACGCGAGGCACCAGAACAGCAATCGGAATATCTGCACCCCGTTTGATCCGCTTGATGCCCTCAGCTTTGCGGTAGCGCCGCTTGAAACCAGCCAAGGGGCGGTCGTGCTCTTTGATGTTCTCGGCCATCAGCACCACGTTGCCCTTGGCGTTTTTGATGAAGTAGGCGTTGCCGCCCCGCATGAGTTCAGCGATCTGTGCCTTGAAACGCTTGCGACCCACTCGGCCATGCAAGGGGATCAGCATCTTGGCTGAGATAGTCCCGCTTTTTTCATGCATACCAACCCAGGGGATGCGCGAGCCAACATACAGCGCAGGAAGTCGAGACTTGTCCTTGTCTATGACGTAGGCAGTAAAACCTTTCAAAAAGCTTTTCTTCACCACCGTCAGTTGGCTGGCCACCTGGTCGCGCACGTCCGTCTTGATCGCAATAGCCTCTTTGGCCATTGCCTTGGCCACTGCCTTTTTAACCTTGTCAGAGAACTCCCCACCCCAACGGCGCAGCTGGGCCTGGGCTGCGGCGCTGTCGATTTTGAGGGAGATTTTCATAACGAGTTGGAAGCCGTGTCTACCGGTTGCTGGCTAAGCGCTCAAGCGTTTGATCGAGGTGTTTGACGTCGCCCCGGCTGCCAATGGCAATCAGGGACAGGAGTTGGGCATCGCGAGCTCTGTCCAAGCGAGCGCTGGCTGCGGCAAAACCCTTCAACTGCGCCAGTGTGTAGTCCAGGATGTCGGGCAGCCGGTGACCGTGCTCGATCAGGCGCTGAATCAGGTCGAACCAGTATGGGTCTACAAGGGCCGCGCGCCAGCTTTGACCCCTGAGCGTGTTAAGGAACTGCGCCAGCGTGCTGGGGCTGGTGAAAAGAAGACGGTGCTGGCGCGTGAGTTTGGAATCAGCCGTCAGACGCTTTATGCCAACCTTGACGCCGTGCCGCGTAACCCAGCGCCAGCTACGATATGAACGCTACTGGGCGACACTCCCAATAACCCGCTGAATGCGGGTTTCAAAGCTATTGCCATCGGTCAAAATTCGATAGGTGTAAGTTCGACCTTCAACTAGATTTTGATCAATTCCATATCCGGCACTTGCTCCAAATGGATCAGTTGGTATCACGCTAAAAAGATATTCTCCCGGAAGCAAGCGAAACGCCACTTTTTCCCCCACATCAATTGACGCAGCCTTTTTGCCGTTAATTGAAAGATGTTGGTAAACACCTCCACCAGCGAACCCAGTGTCTCGCACAAAAATAACCTCCGTGACCACATCATCGACAAATGTAATCATGCTGTTGTGATAACTCCAAATTTGAATTGACCGAATAGCATTCACAGACTTGGTTTTATGATCCGGCTTACCCCAGCTTAATAACACCTCGCTTGTGGTGTAGCCTATCAAAATTCCCCGCTTTTTTTTGAAGTACGATTGAACGGCTTTCTTTTCTGGAGACATGCCAGAAGATACAGTCGCAGGCTCAATTTGCAACAATCCCGGATAATTTTTAATTATTGCTGTAGCACTCTCAGAAGCATTCTTAAAATTCCAGTAACGAATGAAGGCGACAGTATTGTCTTCAGTCGTGACACGAAAGAAACAATGTACGCGAGATTGCGGGCATCGCAAATTATTTGGTAATGAAAGATTTTCATTATCTGGAATAAC
>CAIYNH010000044.1 GCA_903927495.1 uncultured beta proteobacterium | reverse complement strand
TGTGAGCGTCGGGATGTGTCGGTTGGTGTTTGATGACGTGTTCAAGGTCGTTCTTGACCTTGCTGCCCAACCCCTGTGCCAGCGCCTTGGCGACACTGATGGCCTGGCTGTATCGCCCCAGCGCATAAGCACGCCAGTAGTAGGCGTTCACGTTGTCGGGTTGCTGACTGATTTGTTGTTCGGCACGTTCGGCTACTTCAACAAAAAGAGCCAGTCGGGCAGCTTCCTGTTTTTCAAGGTAAGTGGCGTAAATACAAGCTGCCTTGTTGGCAACGTTTAGGCCAGTTGGGCCCAGATCCAGTCCCAGCGTCATTGATTTATGGAAATCACCATTGTGGAAATGTGCCCAAGCCTCCAGCAAGGCATGATCTTTGGGTATGGGTTCAAGGTCGCCAGCGTGCAGTCTGGTCCAGGTTTTTTTGACACTGGTGGCATCAAAGTTGTAGTCCCCAGCGTATGGGAAAGCGATCCATTTGGCCATGGTTGTCTCCTTCAGACTTCTCGTTCTATTTGGTTCCCCTATTGTAGGCATCTGCCAATTTGATTAAATGGGCGCGTTGACTGGTTTCCAGGTAGGGTGCCAGAAGGTTGAGTGCATGCTGCGCGCCCCTGAGTAGCGCAGCTTGGGCGTTCTGATCTTCCAGCGCGTTGCGAGGGTCGCGCACGTATTCAAAACTGAGCCAGTAGGTGAGTACCACCACCATGCTGGTAGCCGTAGCTTCGATTTCACGTGAGTCAATCTGCAGCGCGCCACTGCGGCGCATGCCGTCCAGCAGAGCCTTCACCGCACGGGTCTTGTTTTTCAGAATGGATTGAAAGTGGGTTTCCAGAAGACGGTTTTTGCTGAGCAGATCATTCAAGTCACGGTACAAAAACCGGTATTGCCAGATCAACTCGAAAAGAGTGTGCATGAAAAACCAGGCATCCTCGACATCACGCACATCATCACTGGCCCCCAGCAACTCGTTCAGGGCCCGCTCAAAGCGGTCAAACAGTGCATTGATGAGTTCGTCTTTGGCTGGGTAGTGGTAATAAAGGTTACCCGGACTGATGTTGAGTTCGGCCGAGATCAGTGTGGTTGACACATTGGGTTCGCCAAACCGGTTGAATAGCGCCAGCGTGACCTCCAGAATCCGCTCGGCAGTGCGTCGGGGGGCCTTTTTTACCATGCTGTAAGACCTTCAAACGGGGCAGACTTGACCACTTGGCTCAAGTTGTCCATGATGTTGTTCAGTTTGGTTAACGCCTGACCCACTCGCGTGGGCTCACGTTTGGGTGGGCTCAGGTGCCGATGGTTGTCATCAAGCACCGCGTGGTTCAGCGCAATGCCGTGGTAGCCCAGTTTTGTGCTCAGACCGCTTTGGCGTGAGCGCAACAGTTGGCGGGTTTGCTGGTAGGCGTGTTCAGCCAGATGCCGGCGCTGGCTGTAGCTGAAAGTGTTGGCCAGGTACAACTCGGGGTCGCGGTGGTTGGGTTCAATCAGCACAATGTCGGTGTTGGGGTAGGTCTGCTCGTAACTTTTCAGGCCGAGCACCATGCGCGAGTGAATCAAGGAGCGAAAGGTCTGACTCAGCACCGCTGGCAGGCCACCGTCAGTGATGTGGGGAATCGGCTCTGGAGCGGTCCAAGGTGTTCTCGCATCCGCTGCTGTGAGCGGTGCAGAGGCATCAAAAGGCACCAAGGGGTTAATGCACAGCATCAAGTCCATTCCCTCGTCCAATGCGATCGAGGCGTGCATGGTTTTGATGAGTGCGCCATCACAGTAGTGTTGGCCATCAATTTTCACCGGCGGAAACAGCCCAGGCAGTGCCGCACTGGCTTGCACTGCCTTTGAGATGGGTATGTGATCCCAGCCTGGTCGGCCAAAAGAGACCGAAGTGCTGCTGTCAAGATGGGTCGCCACCAAGGTCAAGCGGCTTTTGAGTTGACGAAAATCGTTGCTGCGTCCGGGTTTTGAGAACAAGCGTGCCAGTTCCACATCAATCTGGGCGTTGGAAAAAATCCCGGTAGGCAAACTTGGGCTCAGATACTCCAGCGCACGCATGAATGACTTTCGCCCCAGCGTGCCTTGCCAGGTGCCTGCAATCAGCAACCCAGGCAGCAACAAGCTGCGCGAGAAAAATTCGGCAAAGGCCGGTCGAAGCAACAAAGCCGGGTCAAACGCCTCATTCTGGCGCTTACGGTCTTCAATGAACAAGGAGAACAGTTGCCGAGGTGTGATGCCGTTCGCCAGACCGGCGGCAATAAAACCGCCAGCCGAAACTCCAACGTAATGTTGCAGTCGATTGAAGTTAATGCCCTTGAGCGACTCTTGCAAGGCGCACAGAGCACCAATTTCGTAGATGGCTCCCAGTGGACCACCACCGGCCAAAGCCAGGGCGATTTTTGGTGAGTTGAGGTTTTTACGCGTCATGCCCGTACAGTGTAGGACGCATAGGGCCTTGTCTTATACAGGGTTTACCTGATCAGCCGATACTTCAGCGGGCGCTACCTTTTTCGCAGAAGGAGCCCTGCGCGCTACCTTTTTTGCAGCTACTGGTGCTACTGGGGCAGACTCTGGAGCCACTTGTATCACAGGTTTTGCGGCTGCCTTGGCGATCGGCTTTGCCGGCGTGAGTTTTTGCACGCTGGCATTCAGAGCATCAATGCGGGCGATCAAGGCATCAATGTCTTTAGCGCTGGGCACGCCCAGCTTGTTCAGAGCTTTGGCCACGCGATCTTCAAAAATGCTTTCCAGCTTGTCCCATTGGCCCGAGGCTTTGGAAGAAATATCGGTCGCCATGCTGGTCATTTTTTGGGTGGCTTCAGAAATTTTCTCTTCGGCTGCAGACTGGGTCTTGCGCTGAAAGCTCACGCCTTCCTTAACCAGCGCCTCAAAGGCCTTGCTGCCTTCAACCTGGGCCTTGGTGAATGCCCCCAAGCCAGCTTGCCAGATTTGCTGGGCTGAATCCTTCACCGAACCCGACAAAATGGAAGCTTTTGGCGCTGCTGCACTGGCGGCTGATTTAGCCGATTTAGCCGATGCCTTGCTAGCCGTCTTGGCAGCAGGTTTGACTGTTACATTTTCTGCGGGGCTGACTTTTTTCAGTTTGGTGACCATGTGAAACTCCTGATAAGTGGGTGAAAGTAAATTGTTTGCAATGTTTTATGCACTGCATACGGCTGACTTTACAAGGACTGCGCCTGGTTTTGTAGGGGTTGACTCCTAACTGCAAGTCTGTGTGCGTACCTTCTTTCGCTGCGGGTTTACGATGAAACCCGTTGCAGCGAATTCGGGCAAAAATATGCCACTTATTTTGGAGAGTCATACATGCGTTATTTCGTCACAGGTGCCACTGGCTTCATCGGTAAACGATTGGTAAAAAGACTGCTGGAGCGCAAGGGCTCGGTGGTGTACTTTCTGATTCGCAAGGCCAGCGAAGACAAAGTGGCTGGTCTGCGGCAGTACTGGGGTGCCAGTACTGCTCGGGTGGTGCCCGTATTTGGCGACCTGACCAGCAAAAAACTGGGCGTGTCGGCAGCCGACATCAAGTTGCTCAAGGGGCAGGTTGAACATTTTTATCATTTGGCCGCGATCTACGATCTGGGTGCTGACGAAGCCAGTCAGATCGAGGTCAATGTTGACGGCACGCGCAACACCGTAGAACTCGCCAAGGCCGTGGATGCCGGGCACTTCCACCATGTGAGCTCGATTGCAGCCGCAGGTTTGTACGAAGGCGTGTTCCGCGAAGACATGTTCGACGAAGCTGAGAACTACGAGCACCCGTATTTCATGACCAAACATGAGAGCGAAAAAATTGTGCGTGCTGAGTGCAAAGTGCCATGGTCGGTGTACCGGCCGGCCATGGTGGTGGGTGACAGCAGCACTGGTGAAATGGACAAAATTGACGGGCCATACTATTTCTTCAAGCTGATTCAGCGTATGCGCCAGTTGCTACCGCCCTGGATGCCTTCAGTGGGACTGGAGGGTGGACGCATCAACATTGTGCCGGTGGACTTTGTAGTCGACGCATTGAACGTCATCAGCCACCAACAAAACATTGAGCGTAAGTGTTACCACCTGGTAGATCCGCAGGGCTACCGCGTCGGTGATGTGCTGGACATTTTCAGCAAGGCCGCGCATGCGCCCAAGATGAACCTGTTTATCAACGCGGCGTTGCTTGGGTTTATTCCACGCAGTATCACCAAAGGCCTGATGGCTCTGGCACCGGTGCGCCGCGTCCGCAATGCCATCATGAAAGACCTGGGCCTGCCCGAGGACATGCTGACGTTCGTCAATTACCCTACGCGCTTTGACTGCCGTGAAACCCTTGCCGCACTCAAGGGCAGTGGCGTTGAATGCCCCAACCTGAAAGAATACGCTTGGCATCTGTGGGATTACTGGGAGCGTCATCTTGACCCGGATCTGCACATCGACCGCAGCTTGCGGGGCACCGTGGGTGGCAAAGTAGTGCTGGTCACTGGGGGCTCGTCAGGCATTGGGCTGGCCGCTGCGCATAAATTTGCCGAGGCCGGTGCCATCACCCTGATTTGCGGGCGCGATCAGGACAAGCTCGATACCTCATGCGACGAGGCCAAAGGGCGTGGCTATACGTTTGTGCCTTACAAAGTGGATATTGCTGATGCCACTGACTGTGAAGCCTTTGTCCAGCAGGTCAATGCCAATCATGGTGGCGTGGACTTCTTGATCAACAACGCGGGCCGCTCCATTCGCCGCGCAATTGAGTCGAGCTACGATCGTTTTCATGACTATGAGCGCACCATGCAACTCAACTATTTTGGTTGCCTGCGTGTCACCATGGGGCTATTACCTGGCATGGTGGCCAAACGCAAAGGCCATGTGGTCAACATCAGCTCGATTGGTGTGCTAACCAATGCGCCACGTTTTAGTGCCTACGTGGCATCCAAGGCAGCACTGGATGCCTGGACGCGCTGTGCCTCAAGCGAGTTTGCCGATCAGGGCATCTCATTTACTACCATCAATATGCCGCTGGTGCGCACCCCCATGATTGCGCCCACCGGCCTGTACAACAACGTGCCCACGCTCAGCCCCGAAGAAGCCGCCGACATGATTGCTCAAGCCTGCATCTTCAAGCCGGTGCGCATTGCCACCCGGCTAGGCATCACCGGGCAAGTCCTGCACGCCGTGCTGCCACGCGTCGCGCAGATTGCCATGAATACCAGCTTCAGGATGTTCCCGGATTCCACGGCAGCCAAAGGAGCCAAGCTGGGCGACAAGCCTGCCAAGCAACATTTGTCTGCGGAAGCGGTGGCCATGCAGCAGATGATGCGGGGGATACATTTTTAAAGGGGGAGCTGTTGTTGCCTC
>CAIYNH010000043.1 GCA_903927495.1 uncultured beta proteobacterium | reverse complement strand
GATTTCGGCGTGATGTCGATTGACGCCGACCACCGCATCGTGGCCTTTGCCGAGAAACCCGCGCAGCCCGTGGTACTGGCGCACCGGCCCTCGCACGCGCTGGCCAGCATGGGCATCTACGTTTTTGACGCGGGTCTGCTGGTGGATGAGCTGGTGCGCGACGCGGCGAACCCGCAATCGAGTCACGACTTTGGCAAAGACATCATTCCTTCGTTGCTGGGCCGTCATCGGGTTTTTGCACACAGCTTTAAAGACAGCTGCGTCAACATGGTCGACAGCACCCCGTACTGGCGTGACGTTGGAACCGTAGATGCGTATTGGGAAGCCAATATGGATCTCACGTCCGTAGTGCCTGAGCTCAATTTGTACGACGACGACTGGCCGATTTTGAGTCTGCAACGCCAGCTGGCACCGGCCAAATTTGTGTTTGACGATCATGGGCGTAAGGGTGAGGCACACAACTCACTGGTGTCTAGCGGCTGTATCGTTAGCGGTGCTTACGTGCGTCATTCCATCTTGTTCTCCAAAGTCAGGGTCGGTGAAGGCAGCATGATTGAGGACTCGGTTGTATTGCCCGACGTGACGATTGGCAAAAACGTGCGCTTGCGCCGCGTCGTGGTCGACAAATACTGCGTGTTGCCGGACGGTTTTAGCGTCGGCCTGGATGCAGCGTTTGACCGCGAGCGTGGCTTTCACGTGACCGAAAAGGGCGTGACACTGATCGCGCCGGAGATGCTGGGCCAGAAGTTTCACCGAGTGGTGTGAACGTCGGCTGGTTGACGACCCGGTAAAGCGCGGTCCCGGACTGTTCCCAGTATTGACTGGCCCTGCCAAGGGCGGTGTGAACGCCCTGCTTACGTTCCAGGGCGATTGGATCCTGAAATCACCTTGGCTGCAACGCCAAAAAAAGTCAGCACTTCGCGCAGTTCCGCATGCCGGTTGTTGAAGGACTGGCCAAGGAGTAAAAAGTGCTGTTAGCCCCCGTAGAATGTGCGTAAGCAGCTACTGAAGCCATAGCAAACCCAGCTATCGGAGCCAATTGAAGTTCAGGAAGTGGCTTTGGTGCACCCGGGTGCGATACTTGGATGCATGCCATGGTCCTCTTTTGCAAATGTGCTTTCCACGCGCCTTTGGCGTGCCCTGGGACTTTTCGCAGTTATTGCGGTATTGCTGTTCGGCGCGTTGCTCGTATTCTTCGCCTCGCAACTGCCCGACACCTCGTCGCTGTCCCATTACCAGCCCAAACAGCCATTGCGGGTGCTCACTGCGGACGGCATTGAAATTGGGGGGTTTGGCGCGGAGCGGCGCGTCTACCAGCGCATCGACCAGATTCCGGCCTTGATGAAGGAAGCCTTGCTGGCAGTGGAAGACGCCCGTTTTTATTCGCACTACGGCGTCGATCCGGTTGGCCTGGTCCGTGCACTCAGCACGCTCTCACTGACGCAGCGAATGCACGGCGGCTCCACCATCACCCAGCAGGTGGCACGCACGTTCTTTTTGGACCGTTCGCGCACGCTGGAGCGCAAGGTCAAGGAGGCCCTGCTCTCGTTCAAGATCGAAACCCAGCTCAGCAAGGACCAGATCCTGGAGCTG
>CAIYNH010000042.1 GCA_903927495.1 uncultured beta proteobacterium | reverse complement strand
ATACCATTAAGCCAGCAGACGGCGCGAAGCACTACAAGCGTCGCGTCGGTCGTGGCATCGGATCTGGCATTGGCAAGACTGCAGGTCGTGGTCATAAGGGGCAAAAATCCCGTGCTGGTGGCTACCACAAGGTCGGCTTTGAAGGCGGTCAAATGCCTATGCATCGCCGTTTACCCAAGCGCGGTTTCAAGTCGCATCTGCTTCAGTTCAACGCTGAGATTACGCTGACGACACTGGAAGTTTTGGGTATGGCCGAAGTCGATTTGTTGACACTCAAACAAGAAAAGCTTGTTGGTCAGATGGCAAAAGTGGTCAAGGTTATCAATACTGGTGCGCTTACTAAATCAGTAAAGCTCAATGGAATTGGTGCTACCGCTGGCGCGAAAGCTGCAATTGAAGCCGCTGGCGGCAGCGTCGCCTAATTAGAGGCCGAGAGATTTTAAGTGGCAACTAACGCAGCTCAAATAGCAAAGACAGACAAGTTCGGCGACTTGCGTCGTCGGCTTGTGTTTTTGTTGCTCGCGCTGGTCGTGTACCGCGTGGGCGCTCACATACCGGTGCCAGGGATTGATCCATCACAGCTACAACAGTTGTTTAAAGGTCAGCAGGGCGGGATTCTGAGTCTGTTTAATATGTTCTCGGGCGGTGCGCTGTCCAGGTTCACTATATTTGCACTGGGGATCATGCCGTACATTTCGGCGTCGATCATCATGCAGTTGCTGACCTACGTTCTGCCAACGTTTGAACAGCTGAAGAAAGAAGGCGAAGGCGGTCGCCGCAAGATTACGCAGTACACGCGTTACGGAACCCTGGGACTGGCTTTGTTTCAGTCGCTAGGTATTGCGTTGGCTCTCGAGTCTTCTGCAGGTTTGGTAATTGCGCCCGGATTCGGCTTCCGCTTGACTTCTGTTGTGACGTTGACTGCCGGCACCATGTTTTTAATGTGGTTAGGTGAGCAGATCACTGAGCGCGGTTTGGGTAACGGTATATCTATATTGATTTTCGGCGGTATTGCAGCGGGTTTGCCCAATGCTATCGGCGGACTTCTGGAACTGGTACGTACGGGAGCTATGAGCATTATTGTTGCACTGCTCGTGGTTGTTCTGGTTGCTCTGGTTACGTATTTTGTTGTGTTTGTCGAGCGTGGTCAGCGGAAGATTCTGGTCAACTACGCACGTCGTCAGGTTGGAAACAAGGTGTATGGTGGGCAGTCTTCTCATCTGCCTCTGAAGCTAAATATGGCTGGCGTGATTCCACCTATCTTCGCGTCGAGCATCATTTTATTGCCGGCAACGATTGCCAATTGGTTTAGTGCGGGTGACTCCATGCGCTGGTTGAAGGATATCTCCAGCACGTTGAGCCCAGGCCAGCCGGTGTACGTCATGTTGTATGCTGCGGCCATTGTATTTTTCTGCTTTTTTTACACCGCACTGGTGTTCAATAGCAAAGAAACCGCAGATAACCTGAAGAAGAGCGGAGCATTCATCCCTGGAATTCGTCCTGGGGATCAGACGGCCAAATATATTGATAAAATCCTGCTCCGGCTAACGCTGGCAGGTGCGATTTACATCACTTTTGTGTGTTTGTTGCCAGAGTT
>CAIYNH010000041.1 GCA_903927495.1 uncultured beta proteobacterium | reverse complement strand
CCGTTGCAGCCGCAAACTTCCGCCGAGTCGGGCATGGCGCCTGCCTTGTTGTGGCCCTCGTGGCCGACATCGCCGATGTTGGATTCGCCAAACATCAACTTGTCGCGGATGTCGCTGACATTGCGACCATCGCGCAGCAGTTTGAAATAGTAGCTGCCGTCCACAGTGTCGCCATACAGGCAGGCGCCCACCAGTTTGTCGTTCTTGATGACCAGCTTCTTGTAGACGCCGCCATAGGGGTCGCTCATGACCAGTTCTTCGGTGCCGTCGCCACCGGTGAAGTCACCCGCGCTGAACAGATCAATTCCGGTGACCTTGAGCTTGGTGGATGTGAGGGAGCCTTTGTATTGGCCAATGCCGAACATGGCTAGGTGGTTGGCCGCGACCTTGGCTTGCTCGAACAGGGGTGCGACCAGACCGTAGGCAATGCCGCGGTGGGCTGCGCATTCACCCACCGAGTAGATGCGCGCATCGGTGGTGGTCTGCATGGTGTCGTTGACGACGATGCCCTTGTTGCAATGCAGGCGCATGGCTTCGGCCAACGTGGTGTTGGGGCGAATGCCGACCGCCATCACCACCAGGTCGGCGGCAACGGAAGTTCCATCCTTGAACTGGATGGATTGGACACGGCCGCCTTTGCCATCATCGGCGTTGCCGAGCAGCGCCTGCGTTTGCGCACCCATCAGAAACTTCAGGCCGCGGTCTTCGAGCGACTTTTGCAGCATCTTGCCCGCCACCGTGTCCAGTTGGCGTTCCATCAGCGTGGGCATGACGTGCACCACGCTCACATCCATGCCGCGCAGCATCAGGCCGTTGGCCGCTTCCAGACCCAGCAGGCCGCCACCAATGACGACGGCATGCTTGTACTTGGTGGCCGCGTCGATCATGGCGTTGGTGTCGGCAATGTCGCGGTAGGCGATCACGCCATCCAGTTCCTTGCCGGGCACCGGCAGGATGAAGGGGTTGGAGCCTGTGCACAGCAGCAGGCGGTCGTATTCGGCTTCGGTGCCATCTTCGGTGCGAACGATGCGCTTGATGCGGTCCACCTCGACCACCTTTTTGCCAGCATGCAGCGTGATGTTGTTCTCGGCGTACCACGCAAAGGAGTTCAGCACGATCTCGTCCAGCGTCTGCTCACCGGCCAGCACGGGCGACAACAGAATACGGTTGTAGTTGGGGTGGGGCTCGGCGCCAAACACCGTGATGTCGTACAGATCGGGGGCGATCTTGAGCAACTCTTCAAGGGTACGCACACCGGCCATACCGTTGCCGATCATCACCAACTTTTGCTTTGTTTTTACTCGCATGTCCATGGTCATGCCGCCTTTTCTACGTGGGCTTGACGCGTGTACAAGAAGTCAATGACGGCCTTGCGGTAACCCAGGTACTGCGGGCTGTCAGCCAGCGCCACGCGGTTGCGCGGGCGGGGCAGGTCCACGCTGAGCACCTCGCCAATGGTGGCGGCTGGGCCGTTGGTCAGCATCACGATCTTGTCGGACAGCAGCACGGCCTCGTCCACATCGTGGGTCACCATGACCACCGTGCTGCTGGTTTTGGCCACGATGGCCAAGAGTTCGTCTTGCAACTTGGCGCGGGTCAGTGCATCCAGGGCGCCAAAGGGTTCGTCCAATAACAACACCTGTG
>CAIYNH010000040.1 GCA_903927495.1 uncultured beta proteobacterium | reverse complement strand
GGCCTGGGTACCTTGCGCCGCAACCCGGATTTGAAGTGGCGCCAGAACATGCAGGCGGTAGAAGAGATGGCGGTTAAGCAGGCGGCCATTTTGCAAAGTGCATCGCGCATGCTGAAGTCGGGTGGGCGCATTGTGTACGCAACCTGTAGCGTGTTGCCGCAGGAAAACGAGGCTATTGCCGCGGCATTCTCGACTGCCAATCCGGATCTTGTCCCTTTGTCTGCAGGGGAAGTGCTGGCCGAATTGAAAGTTGAGGGCGCCGCCAGCTTGTGCAGTGGCGGTGACAATAATCAGCTGTATTTGCGCCTGTGGCCGCATCGCCACGCGACAGACGGATTCTTTGCAGCCGTGTGGCAAAAGAAATAGCGATTGGTCTTTGATAAGGAAATCGGAACATGCAGTTAGCGGATTTGCCAGTATTCAATTTGGCCCTCGATTGGCTGGCCCACGGTGTGTTGCAGTTGCAGTGGTGGCAGATTATTTTGGTGACTTTGGCGTTGACCCATATCACCATGATCAGCGTGACGGTGTTCTTGCACCGCCACCAGGCGCACCGCGCCCTGGATTTGCACCCGATTGCCTCGCATTTTTTCCGGTTCTGGCTGTGGCTGACCACGGGACAGGTGACCAAAGAGTGGGCTTCCATTCACCGCAAGCACCACGCCAAGTGCGAACAACCTGAAGACCCCCACAGCCCGCATGTGCATGGCATCAGGAAGGTCTTGCTGCAGGGCTATGAGCTGTACCGTGCCGAGGCGGCAAATCTGGAGACCATGTCACGCTATGGCCATGGCACACCCAGCGACTGGCTGGAGCGCAATGTGTACACGCGTTTTTCGACATTGGGCGTGGCCTCGATGCTGGTGATCGATCTAGCCTTGTTTGGTGTAGCTGGTTTAGCGGTGTGGGCTGTGCAAATGATGTGGACCCCGGTGATGGCTGCCGGCATCATCAATGGTGCGGCACACTACTGGGGCTACCGCAATTTTGAGGCGCCGGACGCAAGCACCAATATTTCACCATGGGGCATTTTGATTGCTGGTGAAGAGCTGCATAACAATCACCACACCTATCCGACTTCGGCGAAGTTGTCGGTCAAGCGTTATGAATTTGATATTGGCTGGGTCTACATCAGCGCGATGCAAGTCGTAGGCCTGGCAAAGGTCAAGAAGCGCCCGCCCAAGGCCGCTTTTGGTGCCATTCGTCCGGTGGCTGACGAAAAGACGCTGGAAGCCCTGATTGCCAACCGCTACGAACTGATGGCAGGCTATGCCAAGGGTATGCGCCAAGCGGCGCGTGACGAGTTTGAGGCCATGAAGGCACGTAGTGCGGACGGCGCTGTCATCAAAGCAGCCAAGCGTTGGATGCATCGGGATCTGGAGAAGGTGCCTGCTTCGATGGCCGCTGCACTGGAGCGCGCACGCGCTGCCTCGCCGGTGCTGGACAAGATGGTGACAATGCGTGAAGAGTTGCGACAGATGTGGCTCAACACCTCCGTATCGCGAGAACAACTGGCCAAGGATTTGCAGGTCTGGTGTCAGCGCGCCGAGGCCAGTGGCATTGCGGCGCTGCAGGAGTTCTCCATGCGACTGCGTGCGGCGCACGTTTAGTCGCCCTTCACCCCTTCAGCAAAGCCCGTTTTTTGACGGGCTTTTTTTCGTGCGCTCCAGATCGGTCGAGCTATGCGTTTTGCTCCGTGTCCCCCGGCCTTCGGCCTCCTCCTTGACCTGCGCAAAACCCATAGCCCGACCGATCTTGCGGACTGTGACGTGTCAACGGTATTGAATTTGAAAACACTTCGCGTGGAGATATTTCCAGCAGCAGGTGTGGGATAGGCGTTTTGCGCAGGTCAAGGAGGAGGGCCCGAAGGGCCCGGGGGACACGGAGCAAAGTGCCTATCCCACACCTGTGGCGGGCGAAAGAAAAGCCACTTTTCAAAAAGCTGCAGTCGTAAAAAAGCCCGCAAAGAGCGGGCCTTCTTGCAAGCAGCAGAACCTGAATTACTTCAGCTTCATTTCCTTGTAGTCCACATGCTTGCGAGCTTTGGGATCAAATTTCTTGATCAACAT
>CAIYNH010000039.1 GCA_903927495.1 uncultured beta proteobacterium | reverse complement strand
TCGCTCATCGAATGAAATGGAGCGCGGATATATTTCCCAGAAGCGCGCATAGGCCCAGGAAGAAAAGATAAGGGTTGCAAACGTCGCCCAGTCCAGCACCATCAACCAGACAATGGATGTCGAAAGATGGTCAATAAACGGCGGCGTCGCCACGACAAAAAACTGCACTGAGATACATAACGCGCCTGAACCCATCGCACTCCCGAGATAGCGTGCCGCCTCTACACTGCCGCCGCGAATTAGGAGAATTAAACCGAGCACGGCTGCGGCGGTCCCGGTCAAAGCAGCAAGGCACAGCGCACTCCAGCTCAAGACGGGTGAATAGTCAGCAACTACTGCAAATAGCAAGAGCAGTGGCGACTCGTTACCACCGCCCAGGGTCTTCACCGGAAGCGGCGCACCAGTGCCAAGCCATGTGGCAAAAACGCCCAGTGCCAGCACGCTGGCAACGATTGCCGACCATCTTGCCCATGCCGTAAATATCATTCAGAAAAATCTCCATTTGATGCTCTTGAAGTTCCCAAAAAGGGCAATTACCGGGCGCTGATGGGTGAGGGTGAGGTTCATTGGGTATCCTCCACTTTGGCGACGAACTGGGCGCCTCGCAGAAGCTGCCGCTTGTATTTATCCAGAGGCCACTCCTCCCGCAGCCCCAGTGCCTCCAGGAGCTTGTACCAAGTGTTTAGTGCTTTCATTACTTGTTGAAGTGTTTAAGCTCAGCATACCTCAGCTGCTGAGTTGGTGGTTGCAACAAGCCGCTCAGCTAACCTGAGCCGCGTAAAATGCGGAATGAACCCTTCGTTGATAAAGCGCCTCCTGTTCGTTGCAGTGTTTTCCCAGCGATTCAGAGTCTAAAAAATACGTCTAAAAATCAACAGGATAGAGACGTATTGAACTAAATTTGTCAAGCTATTTTGGTGAAAATCTGATCTTTTTTATTGACTTCAGACAACCCAAAATGAACCTGTCCAAAAAACCCCCAAGAAGAACCTCAACCAAGCCGCACATCGCGCAAGGAAAGCCAAGCTACGCTTGGCCGCGATCGAGCAGCGCGAGGCCAACAAGCCAAAGCGAGAAAAAAGAGAACTGGTGTTTGAAATGCTCATCACCATCCGCCAGCATTTTCCCGAATTGTTTGACTGGATGCGCCAAGTTGATGACTCTCGCCAAAAGGCATCCACCTACGAGTTGGCAGCCCACCTGACGGCTTGTCTGGCGATATTCCTGTTTAAATCAGGCTCGCGCAACCAATACAACCAGAACCGGGGAGACGACGCATTCAGGAGAAACTTCAAGCGTCTGTTTGGGTTTGACATGCCCCACGGTGATTCAGTTCAGAATGTCATTGCACTGCTCAACACCGAGCAGATTGAGGCGCTCAAGCACAAGATGGTGCAAAAACTGCTCCAGCGCAAGACCTTTCATCCCAGTCGCTACCGGGGCAAATGGTTCTGCATCGCCGTTGATGCCAGCGGTGTTGGCAGCTATGACCACGAACGTGACGAGCAATGCCTGCGCACCACCTCCAAGAACGGCAAGGTCACTTATTTTCATAGCGTCCTGGAAGCCCGGCTGGTGGCCCCGCAAGGGTTTAGCGTTTCTGTCGCCACTGTGTGGATAGAAAATCCTGAAGGTGGCGAATATGACAAACAAGACTGTGAGCGCAAGGCCTTCACTCGCATGGCCGACAAGCTCAAAACGCTGTACCCACGCCTGCCAATCCTGATCCTGGCCGATGGTCTGTACCCTTATGAAGGTTTCTTTGTCATTTGCAAGACCAATCAGTGGGCCTATTGCGTCACCTTCAAGGACGGCAATCTGCCCAGTGTCTGGAGCCAAGCTAATCAACTCATTGCCTTGCAACTGAGTAACACACACAGCGAAAAGTGCCTGCTGCCGGGCGGCAAAACCATTGAGCAAGAATTGCGATGGGTAACAGGAATCGATTACCACGGTCATGCCTTGAATTGCATCGAGCTTGTCGAGACTGTCAGCCCCGCCAATGCTGATACATCTGGGGCCAAACCCGAAATCACCCGATTTGCCCACATCACAAATTTACCCGTCAATGGCCGCAACATTGTCGGCACCAGCCAGGTCGCTCGCCTACGCTGGAAAATAGAGAACGAAGCTTTCAACACCTTGAAGAGCGGCGGCTATGGCATGGAGCATCAATATGCCCGCAAAAGTTACACTGCCCTGAAAAACTATTTTCAGTTCATGCAGATGGCACACCTCATCCATCAACTGATGACTCTCAATACCCGCTTTCAGGAACATTTCATGAAGGCCGCGAATCATCCAACACTGAAAAACCTCTGAGATC
>CAIYNH010000038.1 GCA_903927495.1 uncultured beta proteobacterium | reverse complement strand
CGTGGCCAGGTTGCCTGTGGTCGTCAGGCTGCCCGCTGCCATCACCAGGTTGCCGCTGCTGCTCAGGGTGTTGAGGGTAGTAGCCCCCACAACAGCACTGTCGTAGGTAACGGTGTTGCCTGCGGCAATGGTGACGGCCAGCACGTTGCTGCCGTCTGGCAGGGCACCACCGGCCCAGTTGGCCGCGCTGGACCAGTTGCCGCTAGTACCACCCGTCCAGGCCACGCTGGCCAGTGGGGTGATGTTGGCCGTCACGTTCAGCACCATGGCGTAGTTACCCGCATCCGCACCTGAAAAGGTGGCGCCGCTAATGGTGACCGTCTTGGCGGTGCCAACGTTCTTGTCGGCAAACACACCACTGCCAACGCCGCTCAGGGTGACATCGTCGCCAGCAAATATGCCAGCCGTAATGGCTGAACCACCAGCCAAACTAACGCTGGCGGCCGTGCTGCCGTCATAGACCTTGTTATTCGCGGCAATAGTACCGGTGACAACAATGCTTGCCGGGGTGATGGCTACCTCTTGCATGCCACCGTTCAAGCTGTAGTTGCTGGCCAATCCACCGTTGCTGCCATTGGTCAGGGCCAGTGTGCCCAGGGTCAGTGCCTTGGCTGTGCCAATGTTTTTATTGGCCACTGTGCCAACGCCGCTAAGGGCAAGCGTCTCGGTGCCCACCAGTGAGCCCGTGCTGAGCACGCCTGCCGCCACGTTCAAGCTGCTGTCATAAACCCGGCTGCCGCTCAGGTTGACAAGGTAGGGGCTGATGCTGCTGGCCGTGTTTTCGGCGTAGCTGACGCTGTAGTTGCCACCACTGAAGCCATCGTTGACAGTCACCGCGGCGACACTCACGACCTTGTTGCTCCCTACATTTTTGTCGCTAAAGGCAAAGCTGCCGCCCGCCAGCGTGTCACCCGCAAACAGGGTGCCACCGGTGACGACTGCCAGCCCCGCCGCACTCAGTGCGCCATCGTAAACCTTGCTGACATTGGCGCTGGAGAGCGTGAGCGCTGCTGGCGTGATGGTGACCGTGCCCAGCGAGGCGTTCAGCGCGTAGTTGCTGGCCAGCCCGCTGCCGTTGGCCAGCGTCACAAAGACGGCTTGGCTGCCTGCATTCTTGCTTGCCAAAGTTCCGGCCAGTGCCAGGGTTTCTGAGCCGACCAGCCCGTTCAGTGCCGCCGAGCCGGTAATGGCATAGGCGGTGGACCCGTTATAGGCGCGCCCCGTTGCTGAAAGGGTGTTTTGGTTCAGGGTCAAAGTGGCCGGGGTGATGCTGACCGAGCTGCCCAGCGTGCTCAAAGGCAAGTAGTTGCTTGCGAGTGCGCCGTTGGCGCTGGCACCAAGGCTCAGACCTGCAACACTTGCGAGTGCGCTTGCCGCTTGCACGTCTTTGCTGGAGAGATTGTTTACGCCACCCGCTCCGGTGACGGCAAAGGTCTGACCTAAAACCCCGGTCGCGGTCAACACGCCACCTGCCAGCGCGGTGCTTGCGTCGTAGCTGCGGGATCCGATCAGCGCCAGGTTAGCCGGGTTGATGGTCAGCGTGCCACTGGTATTGCCGTAGCTGAGCAAGTAACCCTGCTGGTTGGAATACAGGCTACCTGGGGTCAGGGTGTAGCTGTAGCTGCCCACATCGGTTGCACCTGCATAACTTAAGGTGCCAAACAATTTGCCTGTATCGGGTGCTGCGGAGTAGCTCAGGGCCTTGGCAGATACCAGCGGTGCCCAATCTTGCCCACTATCTCAACAAACATCGCCCAGCGGGTCTCGTCAGCGTGCCAGTGCTTTTGCAGTCGCAGTTGTTTGAGCAGGGCTGCATCAATGGGCTCGAACAAGGGGGCAATCTTCTGCAGCCCATCAACAATGGTGCCTGGTGCGATGCGCAGGCCAATGTCAGTGAGTTTTTGCAATAGCCGCTCTGTGGGGGTGCCGCCCAGGTATTTGTCGAGCAGGATCATGCTCCAGACCGAGATGCCATATTTGCCTTTGGCGATGAGCTTCGGTGGTACAGGGGCGCAGGTGATGGGGTACGGGTTGGGGCAGTCGCAGGCTTGAATGTAGTGGTGGCGATGAATTCTGCGCACAAAGGCTTTAACTTCGATTTCGATGACCGAGCTATCCTCAGTCGTGCAGAGTTCTCTGCAGGGTTTGTGGCAGGCTGGGCAGACGCTGCTTTCTTGTTTGCAGTGTTCGTGCACCACGGGCAGTTCGGGGTGCATGGTGCGCCCGCGGTTGGGCTCGCCTGGTTGGTGGCCTTTGTTGCGTTTGGGGTGGGGCACGGTGCCTGATTTAAGACTGTCTTTGCCGCCTTTGCCTTTTTCGCTTTGCTTGCCAAATAGACGCTGCTGCAGGTCGCGGACTTTGGCGGCACTGGTTTTGAGCTGTGCAATCAGGTCTGCCTCGCGTTTGCGTCTGGCAAGGTTCTCCAGGTTGAGCAAGATGCGCCAGCGTTCTTTGTACCAGCGTTCGCGTTTGAGTGCGCGCTGGTGCAGGCTCGTGACGCGGTTCAGGTCGCTTTGGAGTTGGATGTTAGTTACCCGTGCGATCCGACCTATATGCCTTTTGTCTTGTAGTCAACAGCTATTTGTTGGGTTTTTTGACAAAAGGAACTTATTCCATCAGCCATAATAGACGTTGCTAGAGGTGCCAATGGACTTGGCTGAGAAATACTCTTTGAACCTGATCTGGGTTATGCCAGCGTAGGGAAGCCCATCCAACTTCCAAACTCGCCAGTGTTGTCCAGATTCTAATAACTGGACAATCATGGCAATTCAACTTTCTTCTTCTGATCTCTGGTCTGACGTGCTTGCGGTTCGTGAGGGTTCGCCCTTGGTTCACAGCGTCACCAATCTTGTGGTCATTAATTTCAATGCCAATGTTTTGTTGGCTGCAGGGGCTTCTCCGGTCATGGCACATGCCCACGAAGAAGTCGCCGCGATGTCGGGTATCGCCCAGTCCCTGGTCATCAATATTGGTACGCTTGATCCCTATTGGATCCAGAGTATGCGCTTGGCCTTGCTAGCCGCCAGTG
>CAIYNH010000037.1 GCA_903927495.1 uncultured beta proteobacterium | reverse complement strand
CCCAACGGCGCGGGCAAGACCACGCTGTTTAACCTGGTCACTGGCAATACTCGCCCGGATGCAGGCAGCATCTGGTTCAAGGGGCAAGATGTGACACAGGCCTCGGCGGCGCAGCGCTGCCACCTGGGTATGGGCCGCTCACACCAGGTGCCACACCCGTTCGGCGGGATGACGGTGTTTGAGAACGTGCTGGTGGGTGCCACGTTTGGTGCCGGGCACTCTGAGCGAACCGGCTCACCGATTGCGATTGAGGCCCTTAGGCGCACCGGCTTGTTGGCCAAGGCAAATCGGCTGGCAGGGGCGCTGCCCTTGCTCGACCGCAAGCGTCTGGAACTGGCCCGAGCCTTGGCGACCGAGCCCGATTTGCTTTTGCTTGATGAAATTGCCGGTGGCTTGACCGAGCACGAAGTGGCCGAATTGATTGAGTCGATACAGGAAATTCGTGCTGATGGCATCTCTATCATCTGGATTGAACACATCGTGCATGCCTTGCTGGCCGTGGTAGATCGGCTCATGGTGATCAATTTCGGCGTATTGCTGATGCAGGGCGAACCTGCCAAAGTGATGGCGAGCACGCAAGTACAGGAAATTTATCTGGGGATTGCAGTCCAATGACTTTGCTTGAAGCACGGGGTGTAACCGCCTTTTATGGCGATTTTCAGGCGCTGTATGGCATTGACCTCACCGTCAACGAGGGCGAGACCGTGGCCGTAATCGGCTCCAACGGGGCCGGAAAATCCACCTTCTTGCGCACCTTGACGGGTTTGCAAGCGGCCCCGCGCGACAGCATCATTTTTGCCGGTCAGGCCATCGGCGCAATGTCAGCACACGCGGTCGTGGGCTTGGGTCTGGCCATGGTGCCGGAAGGACGGCGCCTATTTCCGAGTTTGACTGTTGAAGAAAATTTGTTGGTCGGGGCCTACTCCAAACGTCCCGGCCCATGGAATCTGGATCGGCTCTATGCCATGTTCCCGATTCTGGGTGAACGGCGCAATAACCCCGGCACCGCACTCTCGGGCGGGCAGCAGCAGTTGGTGGCGATTGGCCGGGCCCTCATGTCAAACCCCCGTCTGCTGCTGTGCGACGAGATTTCGCTGGGGCTGGCACCTGTCATCATCAAAGACATTTATGCCGCGCTGCCGGGCATCAAGTCCGAAGGCACCTCGGTGCTGGTGGTTGAGCAAGACGTAGGCCAGGCAATGCAGGTGGCGGACCGTCTGTACTGCTTGCAGGAAGGCCGGGTCTCGTTGCAAGGCTTGCCAGCAGAGCTGACCCGAGCTCAGATTTCACTCGCCTACTTTGGCATTTGAGTCCAAATTACTATGTTTTTTATAGCTTCTTCTGCTGTTCTGACGGGCGCTACAGCCGAATATTATGCAATCCCAGGATATTCCATTGCAGCAAGGAATGCTCATGAGTGAGTGGCTCAATACCTTGCTGCAAGGCATTTTGCTGGGTGGCCTGTATTCGCTGCTGGCAACCGGGTTGGCGCTGTCGTTTGGTGTGATGCGCATGGTCAACATCGCCCACGGCGACTTTGCCATTCTGGCGGCTTACGGGGCGATTGCCGTGGTCGAACCGCTGGGGCTGAACCCTTTTTTGGTACTGTTGTTGATTGTTCCGCTGATGGCGGCTTTTGGCTATGGGTTGCAACGGTTGGTGCTTAACCGCACGCTCGGGCAAGACATTTTGCCGCCACTGCTGGTCACGTTTGGTTTGTCGATCATCATCCAGAATCTGCTGCTGGTGACGTTTTCGGCCGACACGCGCAGCCTCGGCGTGGGCCCGTTGGGGATTGCCAGCGTGGCCCTCGGTGGCGATGTCGCCGTGGGTGTATTACCCCTTATAACCATGCTTGTCGCGCTTGTGGTGCTATCAGGTTTACAGTGGGTGTTTTCCGAAACACCACTCGGACGGGCCTTTCGTGCAGCCTCCGATGACAGCGAAGCGGCACAACTGATGGGCATCAACAACCGGCATATTTACGGCCTGGCGATGGCCATCGCGATGGCACTGGTGGCCGTTGCCGGGGTCTTTTTGGCGATGCGCGCCAACATCAGCCCGGCGGACGGGCCAGCCCGCCTGCTGTACGCGTTTGAAGCCGTGATCATTGGCGGCCTGGGTTCCCTTTGGGGCACCCTGGCCGGCGGCATCATCTTGGGTGTAGCCCAGTCGATCGGCCTCAAGGCTGACCCGGGTTGGGGCATTCTGGCGGGTCATCTGGCCTTCTTGGCGGTGCTGGTGGTGCGCCCCAATGGGCTGTTTGCCCGAACCCGCGACCGTTAACCGCTCCACTTCCCGCTGCTGCCAGAGATTCTCCAGATGATCCCCTCCAAACCCATTGCCCCGATTGTCAAACGCAGCACCCGCGCCAGTCGCATCGGACTGTGGCTGGCCGTGCTGCTGCTATTGGCCGCCGTCAGCACCCCATGGTGGGCTGAGCGCTCCAGTCAGCGCCTGTTGACCGAGTTTCTTTATACCCTGGCTCTGGCACAAATGTGGAATCTGCTGGCTGGCTACGGCGGCTTGCTGTCCGTGGGTCAGCAAGGTTTTGTGGGTATCGGCGGCTATTGCCTGGTGGTATTTGGCCTGAAACTTGGTCTCAATCCTTTTTTGATAGTGCCACTCGCCGGTGTGGTGGCGGCCTTGGTGGCCATCCCCACGGCAGCAGTGCTGTTTCGACTAAGGGGCGCGTATTTCGCGGTCGGCACTTGGGTGGTGGCCGAAGTTTTTCGTTTGTTGGTGGCCAATAACGCCAGTGTGGGCGGTGGCTCGGGCACCTCGATCACCCGCACCGTCAGCGGCATTGG